>CAYTUO010000076.1:0-13863 GCA_964441015.1 uncultured Pleurocapsa sp. | reverse complement strand
AACCCATAAGCAGTAACCGCTACAATTCCGTTCTCTATTTTCCCCAGATTCCCAATGTATTGTCTTTTGACATAATCGGTTTTTTTGCCTTTCTTTTTATCTCCTGTTTCGTCGATAATGACCAGAATTTCTTCTCCATTGGCCCGGTTTAAAATTAATTTTAATCTCCTCTTTTTTAATTCCTCTCCTGACCAGGGAGACTCCGTTAAAAAGTGATCTAATCCTTCGGCATCTTCTAATCCTACTACTCCCGTGATCGCTGGTAAACTTTTCCTTTTTATATCTGAAATCATCCCCAGATGCAGATACTTAAAATATTCAAAAGTTCTGACTTCTGGAAATAAGTCTCGATAGGTTTCGCAATATTCATCAATGAATTTAACGGTGGGTTGGGCTGGACGTGGCTTAACCATATACCACCTCTCGCTTTCAGGCTATAATTCTTAATTGTAACTCCCCTAGAGTCCCAGAAGAGCGTTAGGCGTAAGGCAGTAAGTATGTTTTTACGTGCTTCTCAGAGTGCGATCGCTTTTCAGGCAAGTCGATTAGAGTTGGGTTATTCTTTTTCCTTGGGACTGAGCTTTTTGGTTGGAGGAAGCATTTTAAGGACAATGATCGCACCAACCTGGAACGATCTCGGTAAATTGGCAGTAATTATTGCCATACGAACAGTTTTAAACTATCTCTTGTTACAAGCAATTGACAAGAGTTCAAACGATTCCGAACAACAATCTTTATTGTCAGAACAACAGTCAAAAGTCTCTTTGATATTGAAGCCTTAAACCGCTTCAGTATCTGATGAATCGCTCATAAAATAATTTTACAATTGAGGAAAGTCCCTCACAAGGAAGTTAACAAGACTTTTAGATAATGCGTTCCTGCGTAGCAGGTGAGAAGCGCATCTCGCGTAGGCACCCCCCGTTCAACTCTGACTGATTCTGATGCCTGGTGACTAATGAAGGTAATGAGGTATGGAATTTAAACAACTTTGGCAACTCTACAGCGACCGCCTTCGACAGTTCTTACAATCGAGAGTAAATAATCGAGAAGATGCTGATGACTTGCTTCAGGAGATTTTAATCAAGACTTACCAACATCTCAACACTGTCGAGAAACCAGAAAAATTGCTTTCGTGGCTATTTGGGATTGCTCGCAATACCCTAATCGATTACTATCGCCAATCCCATACAGAGACTGCGCGCCAAGACATGGTCAAAGGAGCAGTGTCGGCAGATGAGGAACCAGAACAGTACGAACAAGTGCGACGAGAGTTGAGCGACTGCATTCGACCTTTCCTCAATCAACTTCCAGATAAATATCGAGAAGCTTTATTGGCAGTAGATTTACAAGGTAAATCCCAGAAGGTACTAGCACAGGAGCTGGGTTTATCTCATTCGGCGGTCAAATCGAGGGTACAGCGAGGTCGAAGTATGCTTAAAGAAAAGTTTCATGAATGCTGCCATTACGAATTAGATGTTCGGGGCAATCTCGTCGATTATGGGGTCAAATCGAACAGTTGTCGAGCTAGCTGCTGAGAAATGCGTCTTTTCACTTCGTCCTCCGTCTATGAGGTTAAAGAGGATATAACCTCGGTTGTTTTTTAGAATACCCTGTCAGGAGGTTTAAATATGTCGCGTATTCAGCTTGCCATTAATGTCAGTAATATCGATGATTCAGTTGCTTTCTACAGTAAACTGTTTGGGGTTGAACCCGCTAAACGTCGTCCTGGCTATGCTAATTTTGCCGTAACAGAACCGCCATTAAAATTAGTGCTGATTGAGAATGCTGCCCGAACAGGAACACTCAATCATCTGGGAGTTGAAGTAGAAACTTCAACCGAAGTTGCTGCGGCAGAGCATCGCTTGCAAGAAGTCGGACTAAAAACCGAAACCGAAAATCAAGTTTCTTGCTGTTATGCAGTACAAGATAAGGTTTGGGTGACTGACCCCGATAACGCTCCTTGGGAGATTTATACGGTTTTGGATGATACTGACACTTTTAGTCGGACTAAACCTGATGCGTCTACTTCAGTTTGTGCTACTTGCTAATGTAGCTATCGCTCTTCTGGGACTCTAGGGGAGTTACAATTAAGAATTATAGCCTGAAAGCGAGAGGTGGTATATGGTTAACGCTCTTCTGGGACTCTAGGCAGAAGAGCGTTAGTTACAGAATTTGATGAACTTTTAAAAAATAGCTGAAAAAGTTTAAGATTCTGAATTTTTAACCGTTTCTGGAACGCCAACAGGAGAAAGTTTAGCGATCGCTCTCAGATTTTGGCAGCGAATTAGCTCAAAAAAATTCAAGCTGGGACGACCTTCCAGTTCAGCAACAGCTTCGATGGCAGATAATAAATTTTGAGCAGCTTCTACCTCTGTATAACCTCGTCTGAGAGCAACTTTGATCGCCGCTTCGTCTGCATCTAATTCTCGTTGAACGCTGCGATTGTTTCGCCAAATTTGCTTAGCCGCGATCGCAGTTAATCCTCCAGCCACGATAATACCGACTGCATCCCCCTGGATCAACTCTGCCGTTAGTCCCGCCAGTCCTGCTAAGGCTATTCCCTGATAGAGATCGGGTTTAAACCATTTAATCCCTGTTAAAATACAGGCTGCCCTCAAGATAAGTAAATCTCTCTGAGGTTTAGACAACCGCCGCCACAAGTCGAAGTTGATGTAAATCGGTCGGCTATCTCGATTCCAAGGCATCGGAAAAGGCGTATCCATTACCTTTGATTGCTGCGGCTTACTGACAATTTTGGTCAGCATCCGTCCTGATGCAGGCATGATATCCAATAGGCGGCTAATTTCAGACTCTAAACTCATGAGATCTCGGTTTATTAACCGTTGTTTTTCCTCGATTATTGAGTATAATGGCTTTCCGTGCCAACCTCTTTTTTCAAGCAATTTTCTAGTAATTGAACTTGATATAAATACCAGAAGCGCTCAATTTCCCAAACCGAATCAGGTTCAGAATTACTCAGACGTTGGTTGAGATACTTCCAGGTAGCGCTACAAATTAGTTGAAATTTCCGAGCCATCGGTGTACAATCTCCAAAAAAAGTTTTCAATCCCTTGCTTGCTAATAAATAATCTGGCAGATTTGTCACCTAGATTTCTTGAGGAGAAATGCGGAATCTTGGCGATGAAGTTCTCTAAAATCAGTAATTCCCCTGAGTAACTGATTTTTTATTTCCCAAGTCGCGAATGTCGCGGGTTTTTTCAAAGGAGCGATCGCGCCACAAATTCAGTTATTTGATGAAAATTCAAGTCAAAGTCAAACCAAGCTCTAAACAGCAAAAAATAGAAGAATCCGACGACGGAAGTTTAATCATTTGCCTAAAATCGCCTCCCGTCGAGGGAAAAGCCAATCAAGAATTAATCGAGTTGCTTGCTAAAAAGTTCAAAGTCTCAAAATCGCAAGTCTCAATTAAATCGGGTTTATCTTCAAAAACTAAGTTAGTCGAAATCGATCGCGATTAAGCAACCATCAGTGGCTGACATAATTTATGTTCGAGTTCTTGCTCTTGCTGCGCTGCCTCTTCAATAGCCGCCGCCATAATCGAGCGGATCTCCCATCCCGCTTCATATTGCTTCAACCACTGCTGAGCCTGATTGCCTTCGCGCAGAATTTTCTTAACAGGAGAAAGGAAACAAGCGATCCCCAAGGCTTTAGCAATTGGCAATATTTCTTGATAAAGCTCCTCAATCCAATCTCTAGCCAAAATTGTTCTGCCATCTTGCCAGTGCTGGAGTTGAGCCTCTAAACTGCGATGGGCAACCGCTTCTTCGTTGGCATCGGTAATCGCTAATAAATCTTCTGCACGGGTGGCCGCAGGGAATTCACTCAGTTGGAGTGGGTCGAGATTGGGATCGCGCAACAATTGGGTGAGGCGAACTTCTAACAAGGCCATCACTGCTAAAAGGGAAATCGGATGGACAATCAAGTCGCAAATCCTCAATTCTAGACGATTGAGGTTATAGGGACGGCGATCGCCATTGGGACGCACCGACGACCACAGATGACGGACGTTTTGCATAGTTCCTAATGCGAGTTGTTCTTCCGTCCATTGGATAAAATGCGCGTGACTTTCAAAAAACGGGACATGGAGAGGCGTTTTCGGAAAAACGTGCCAGCGAGTCGAGTGATGCCCTGTCGCTTTGCCGTTTAAAAAGGGAGAGGAAGCGCTCAGAGCCAGATAGAGAGGAGCTTCGACTCGAACAAGGCGACAAGCTTGCATCAGTTTTTCTGGGTCGCTAATGCCCACATTAATGTGAATGCTAGCGGTGACAACGATAGTACCGTAAGTTTGTTCGATGTAGGTGTGGTAGGGATTGTTGGGATCGGAACGGTAAAAGCGATCGCCCCCTCCCAAAGATAGCGTACTGCCAGGAATTAAAGTGTAATTCCCCAGGTGTTTTAAGTACTTTCTCAGTTCTAGTCGCGGCCGTAGGATAGCGCAGAGCAGGCGATCGTAGCAACACAGAGGGGCGGTTGTATATTCGACGTTGCGGCTGTCTGGTTCTCGCACGAACCCATCTAAATCTTCAACAATGCGGTCTGACAAACCCACAATCTCGCCATCGGGCGTGCCAGTATACATTTCAACTTCAAATCCTTTCGATAGCAGCACAAGCGTTCCTCAATTGCTAGCTGATATCAAAATTGTACTGTTACTGGCAAGCGGCTATCTGTTTTCCCCTGCATTTTCCTTACTTTTGGCGTAGATAGGGCGAAACTTATCCACCCTATCTTCGATCCTAAACTAACTCACCGCCGATGGTTGCTTGCTGAAAAAGGTGCTGAGAACCTGTTCGGCAATTTGAGACCCCGTTAATCCCAAATCAATAAAAGATTCTTCGGGTTTAGCATGGTCTACCAAAATATCGGGCACGCCAAAACGCTTCACGGGCACCAGGACATTATTATCCATCAGGGCTTCCGCCACCGCCGACCCAAAGCCGCCCATCAGACAGCCTTCCTCTAAGGTAACGACCTTACCGATACGCTGTGCTAGAGGCAGAATCAATTCCGTATCCAAGGGCTTGACAAAACGGGCATTAATGACAGTTGCTTCGACTCCGTGTTCGCTGAGCATTTCCGCCACTTGCATCGCGGTATAGACCATCGTGCCGTAACCCAACAGCAAGATATCATCGCCGTTGCGGAGAATTTCTCCTTTCCCGATGGGTAACGCTTCCCAACCTTCTTCCATCAGAGGAACGCCGACTCCATTCCCGCGAGGATAGCGCATCGCAATAGGGCCATCGGTATAGTTGACTCCTGTCACGACCATTCGTTGCAGTTCGGCTTCGTCTTTGGGTGCCATAACGACCATGTTGGGAATGCAGCGCAAATAAGCAATGTCGTACATTCCTTGATGCGTCGGCCCGTCAGCACCGACAATTCCTGCCCTGTCCATGCAGAAGAAGACGGGTAAGTTTTGGATGCAGACATCATGAATGACTTGGTCGTAGGCACGTTGCAGGAAGGTAGAGTAAATCGCCACCACAGGGCGCATTCCTTCACAAGCTAATCCGGCTGATAGGGTAACGGCGTGCTGTTCGGCAATCCCCACATCGATATACTGTTTGGGAAGTTTGGCTTGGAATTTATCTAGCCCCGTTCCCGTTGCCATGGCCGCCGTGATGCCGATAATCTTAGGATTATTTTCGGCAAGCTTAGTTAATGTGTGACCAAAAACTTTGGAGTAAGCGGGAGGCTTGGGTTTACTGGAAGGGATGGCTTTACCTGTAGCCAGATTGAAGGGATTTTGGGCATGGTACCCTACTTGGTCTTTTTCAGCGATTTCGTAGCCTTTTCCTTTAACGGTAGCGACGTGAACGAAGACGGGGCCGGGAACTTTGTGTGCCTGTTTAAAAGTAGAGATCAGTTCTGAGAGGTTGTGACCGTCAATCGGGCCAAAATACTTAAATCCTAATTCCTCAATTACAGCCCCTACTTTAGGAACAGCAAGCCGCTTCATTCCTTCTTTAAGGCGTTCCATTTCGGGAGTTAGAGATTCACCGAAGAAAGGCAGATGTTTAACTTGTTCTTCTAAATTATCAGAGATAAACTGAATCGGATCGCTGAGACGAAGTTTATTTAGATAGCGAGAAATCGCTCCCACATTGGGAGAAATCGACATTTCGTTGTCATTTAAAATCACCATTAAATTGGTGTGGGGTAAATGTCCGGCATGGTTGATCGCTTCCAAGGCCATCCCGCCAGTCAAGGCACCGTCACCAATAATCGCTACAACTTTGAAGTCTTCTCCTTGGGCATCCCGCGCTAGTGCCATCCCTAAAGCCGCAGAAATGCTGGTAGAAGCGTGTCCTGCACCAAAATGATCGAATTTGTTTTCGCAGCGCTTGAGGTAGCCCGCAATCCCATTTTTCTGACGGAGCGTGTGGAAGCGATGATAGCGTCCCGTTAACATTTTATGGGGATAAGCTTGGTGTCCTACATCCCAAATAACTTTATCTCGGTCTAGATCGAGAGTTTGATACAAGGCAACAGTCAGTTCCACAACTCCCAATCCGGGCCCAAGGTGACCGCCGCTAGCTGCGATGGTTTGCAGGTGCTTTTCGCGAATTTGACGGGCAACATCCTCTAGTTGACGAATTGACAAGCCGTGCAACTGATTCGGATGAGTAATTTCACTTATATGCATATCGGCGTGTTCTCTCAAAATTTCTGGATCGCTATATCACACTTTACAAGGATTTCATCCCTTTAAATTGAGGAGTAACTAAAGAGTTGTTACTTTTACTCCCTAGTGACTACTCCCGCCGTTAAGCTTCGCTATAACGGGCTACCCCTTGCCGCTTGAAGGTTGGCGATCTCTAGAAAGGTTTTTTCTCATGCAAAAGTTTTAATCATACCTAAAAAAATTATCTCAATCAACAGTAGGTCAGTTGGCAAACTGTCCGTACAGCCTTGAGAAAGGGAAAATTAGACTTCAAAATAGCTTAGGATCATCAACGATGGGGCTATTTAGCTCTATTTTTAGTGGATTGAGGTGTGAGGAGTCATTTAATGAGCAAATTATTCTGGTTTTTCATCAAGGCCGCACCAGCAGTTGTAGGTGCTTCTTCGATCGCCTTTCAAAGTGCTAGTGCTTTTCCAGGCACGGAGATTGAGACACGAATCGCTCAAGCTCTCCCCAACGAGCAAACAGGTAACGGTGCTTGGGAAAGGCTCAGACAGCGCAACGAGAGCAAGCGTCTCGACGGTCAACTCAACGAAGGCAACTCGATGGAGCAAATTATCAACGTCTCGGACTTGCAAGATGTTGCTCCTACTGAGTGGACTTATGAAGCTCTTCGCGGTTTAGTCGAGCGTTATGGCTGTATTGTGGGGTATCCCGATCGCACTTACCGAGGCAACAAAGCCTTAAGCCGTTGGGAGTTTGCGGCGGGTTTGAACGCTTGTATGAACGTGATGGAGCGTCTGATCCAAGAAAACGTCACCGTCCTCAAGGAAGATGTTGAAACGCTCAAGCGATTGGCGCAGGAATTTGAAGCTGAACTAGCAGCTTTAGGCGCAAGAGTGGATAATCTCGAAGGCCGCGTCTCCTTCCTCGAAGACCATCAGTTCTCGACGACGACTAAGCTCAATGGCGAGGTAATCTTCGCGGTTTCCGATACCTTTGGCAATCCGATTGGAGAAAATGACGATACAACCCAAACGACCTTTAGCGATCGCGTCCGTCTGAACTTCGACACCAGTTTTACCGGTAAAGACCGTTTGCGGACTCGCTTGCAAGCTTCCAATATTACCCGTTGGGATAAAGCGACTGGTACAGATATGACTCGCTTGGCCTTCGATGCCTCAGACGATACTAACGACATCATTCTTGACGATTTGTACTATCGATTCCCCATCGGCAGCCAACTCACAGCATGGGCAGGAACGACCGGATTAGACTTAGATGACGTTTTCGATCCCGTTAACCCCTTCCTAGCCGATAGTGGAACCGGTGCGCTGTCGCGTTTTAGCCGCTACAATCCCTTTATCTATCGCGGGCCCCAAGGAGCCGGTGCAGCCGTCAAGTTTAAGATTAGCGATGCTTTTAACGTCACGGCAACTTATTTGACCGATCCGGGTTCGGCAAGCAATCCAGCAGAAGGTCAGGGGATCTTCAATGGCTCGTTCAGCACAGGCGTACAGTTAGGGGTCACACCCTTTGAGGATCTCAACTTAGCCGTTTCCTACGTCCATAGCTATCAAAACGCTAGTGAGGTTAACCTGACGGGAAGCACGGGCAGCGCGATCGCGAAAAAACCTTTTGGCAACACTCCCACAACAGCCGAACGCTTTGGACTCCAAGGCAGTTGGAGAGTTCTTGACCAGATTAATCTCGCTGCTTGGGGAGGTTATATCCTAGCTAATACGTCAACAGGTGCCAATGATGAAAGAAAAGCCGATCTCTGGACTTGGAATGCTAACCTTTCAGTCGTTGATTTAGGAAAAGAAGGTGCGGTTCTGTCTCTAGGAGGTGGTTTACTACCCCGCGCTGCCTATGTTGAAGGCGGGACTCGCGATCCCAATGCTTCATACATTATCGAAGCCGCCTATAAGTTCCCGATCACGGACAATATCATTATCACTCCGGGTGCCTATGTGATCCTCGACCCCGAACATAACAAGACCAATGACGATATTTGGGTAGGCATTGTCCGTACTACCTTCAAGTTCTAAGTTCCTCTAAATAGTTTTTCAATCGAGTCAGTTCGCGGTTTAGCCACAGTGCAGAATCGCGAGCTTTTTTGTTAATTTTGTTTAGGTACTTATCAAAACTGATAAGCTAGAATCTTCTTTTTTTTTAGGTTAGCGAATCGGTAGACTAGGCATTACGGATAAAGATTGCCTGAAAAGGCGGAGAGAAAAAACCTTGAGTGAAGAACGTGCCTACTGGTTAGTCTGGTCGCAAGTTCCTGGCATGGGCCCCATATTGCTCAAACGAGTACAGCAGCATTTCGGGACGCTCTTGGAGGCATGGACAGCATCGGAAAAAGCCTTGATAGAGGTTGAAGGACTGGGGGTGCGCTTAGCCAGTGCTATTGCTGAAACGCGATCGCGCCTCGATCCCCAAGCGTTTCTAGAAGAACATCTTCAGAAAAATACCCATTTTTGGACACCTGCCGATCCCGACTATCCTCGTCTTCTGCTAGAGATTCCCAGTCCTCCTCCAATTTTGTACTATCGAGGGCAAGTTAACCAAAAGGAAAATCAAGGCATTATCCCGCTCATTGCTATTGTTGGAACTCGCTCTCCGACTGCACACGGTCGCCGTTGGACTCGAAAAATTAGTATCAGCCTTGCTAAATATGGTTTTACCGTTGTTTCTGGGATGGCAATGGGGATTGATGGAGAAGCACATCGCGCTTGTCTAGAAGCGGGGGGACGAACGCTAGCCGTTTTGGGAACAGGAGTAGATATGGTTTATCCCTCCAGCCACCGTCAATTATATGAACAAATTCAGCAGCAGGGTCTAATCTTAAGCGAATATCCAGCCGGAACGCAACCTAATAAAGGAAATTTTCCCGCTCGCAATCGCATTATTGCTGGATTATCCCGCGCGATTTTAGTTTTGGAGGCCCCAGAAAAATCGGGCGCTTTGATTACGGCGCGATATGCGAATGATTTTTGCCGGGATGTCTATACCTTACCCAATTCCCCCGATATTGAAGAGGCACGGGGTTGTTTAAAATTAATCCATCACGGGGCTGAGGTGATTATCCAAGAAGATGAATTATTAGAAATGTTAGGTGCAATTCCCAATTTAGATACAGGCAAACAGCTATCTCTGTTCGAGTCAGGAGAAACTTTACCTGCACCTGCACTTGCACCTGCACCCGTGTCAGACTTAGATCCAAAATTCGCTAAAGTTTTAGAGGCGATCGCTTCTCAACCCACTCCCCTCGATGCGATCGTGCAACAAACTAATCTATCTGCCGGAGAGGTTTTAAGTATTCTCCTGCAATTGGAGTTGTTAGGGTTAGTCTCTCAGTTACCAGGGATGCGCTATCAGAGAAAAGTTTAGAACTCACTCTAAGTCTGCTTCGTTCAAATTCCTGATACCAGATACCCTTTTTCAGGGAATTTCCATCATTCCTTCACTGACTAACACAGAAGCGCCGCCAACGCGAATTTCACTAATCTGATTATTTTCTTTATCGGCTTCTACTTGAAGGATGCTAGGTCGTCCCATCTCAAAACCCTGCTCGACTACCCATTTTAGAGTACCGTCAGTTAGTTGATTGCGAATGGCTAAATAACCTGCCAGTGCGGTTGCGGCGGCACCTGTTGCGGGATCTTCTGCAATACCAAGTCCAGGAGCAAACATTCGCGCTCTCAAGTCAGATCCCCGTAGTTCTGGATCGTAGCAAAAGAGATAGACTGAAGAGGCCCAGGTGTCAGACAGCAATTGTTGCCATCTTTCTCGATTGAGTTTAGCGCGTCCTAATGCAGCGCGATCGCGTAAGGGGATGAAGAGAAAGGGTACGCCACAGGAAACCGCTTGCGGAGAATTCTCGCCATCGAGTAAATCGGAAGTTTCTAAAGACAGCATCGAGGCAAGTTCGACAATGGGAGGCGACTCTGAAGCAAATTCCGGCATTTGTGCGGCTTTAAGTTCGCTATAAACTGGTTTTTCTCCTTCTGCGCGAATTTTCACGGGAACTGCACCAACCCCTTCCTCAAAGACAACGGTTGTCACTTCGCCTGAGAGAGCAATTTCTCCAATGGCACTGAGAACATAAGCCGTTCCTACGGTAGGATGGCCTGCAAAGGGAAGTTCAGTCGCAGGAGTAAAAATTCGTAGGCGGCGAGTTGCTTGGGATGTTTCGGGGGGAAAGACAAAGACGGTTTCTGAAAGGTTAAATTCCCGTGCTACCTGTTGCATTTGCTTGGCGTTTAATCCTTCTGCCTTGGGAAAAACAGCTAGCGGGTTACCACCAAAAATGCAGTTAGTAAAGACATCGGCTGTGTAAAATTGATAGCGCATTACCAAATAGAATTGCTATAGAGTGAAGCATCGATAATAGTCGCTCCTCTATAAGCAAATTATATGTCTTCAATGTCAATTACTTGTTTTTAGGCTGATTTTTAGCTTGCTCTAGCGCAATTTCTTTGATAGCCTCAAAAGAGTTCCGATTGGAAGCACCTTCGATCGCCTTAACTGCTAAATCCTGTACTTGTTTGAGTGCGGCATCGAGTTGTTGTGTTAAACTTTGAATTCTCGATTGTTGACTTTGAATAGTTTGTTCTAGAGATTCAACTCTCAATTCATAATTGCGTTTTTCGCCTTCGATTTCTTTTGCTCTTAGATCGCCTCTGACTTTAGCTTGATAGTTACCAATGCCTTTTCCTTCTTCTTGAGCTTGTTTGATCTTTTTCTGTAATTCTTGCTCAAAGGCTTCTACTTTTTGTTTAGCTTCGGTATATTGTTTTTCTTTCTCAGCAATACTTTCTTCTCTTTGGTTCCACTGTTTTTCTTGTGTTTGACGAGTTTCTTCGAGTTCTTTGTAGAAATTCTTCTTTCTCTGCTGATATTCTTCTTCACTCAAATCTCTTTCCAACTCTAAGTTATACCAATATTCTTCTTCGCCTCTTTGACGAATCTTTTGATTATTTTCATTCCGTTCTTGGATTGTGCGACTATGAGTTTCTTGCTCTTTTTGCCAAGTTTTCTTGAGTTCTTGAATTTGTTGTTCTAGCGTTTCTCTTTGCTGGCCAATTTCTTCTTCAAATGCCTTAGCGCTTTCTTCATAAGACTGAATTAATGTATCTAAGGTATCTTCTTCAACTGACTCTAGATCGTGCAATTCTTCTAACTGTTGAAGTTCTTCCGTTGCTAAAGTTTGCAGTTCTTCCAGCGATGAAGCTTCTGCGATCAGTTGTTCGGATAAATTACTAACTGCACTACCAAAGCCAACTTGTAATTTCTCTAGACCTTGAATAACTTGAGTAATGTTATTTTGAGTAGTGACAGTCATAATTTTTTGATTCCCTTGCTTTTCATTGATTTTTTCTTGACTAGATGCAGACACTTCTGGTTCGCTTTTTCTTTCCCGTTCGAGTCTTTTTAATTGCGATTCTAGGGCAGATTTTTCCTTCTTTAATTCCTCAAAAGCTTCTACAATTTCGGCTTTGGTACTTTTTGCTGTTATTTTAGTACTCATCCCTGATCTCCTATTAATTTTGATGGCTTAAATTTCTGGCTTAATTGCTAGCAGTTCCACTGCCTTGAAATGCTCTCATTGCTAAATTTTGTGCTTGAGTCGTTACTTCTTGTAATCGTGTAGTCAGTTCGGTTATCTGTTCAGTTTGTTTTTGAATGGTTGCTTCCAAAGATTGAATTTTTAAGTCATAACCTTGTTTGGCTAATTCCCACTCTTTCTCAAACAAATCTACTTTAACTTTTGCTTCTCTTTCTGCTTCTTTAATTGCCTCTCCTCTCGCTTTGTTCGTTTCCTGTTTAATCGTTTCTTCAAAGCCTTCTATTTTCTTCTGATTAGCTTTAAATTCTGCCTCCTTATCGGTTAAGAATTTCTCTCGTTCCGACCAAGCTTTTCCTTTTTCTTGATTGGCTTCTAATAATTCTCGTTCCTGTTGTCGCTTTGCTTCTTCGTATTCATCTATTTCTATCTTGCGATCGCGCTCTGTTTGATATTGATAATCAGCAGCTTCCTGTTCTCGTTGTTTGGCAGTTAATTTAATTTCTTCAGCAACTCTTGAGTCGAATTCTTGCTGTTCTCTTTCCCAAGCTTTGCGAGTTTGAGCCATTTCTTTTTCGATAGCTTCTTGCTGGCTAGCGATCTTTTCTTCCAAGATTCTTAGCTGTTCTTGATGTTCCTGTCTTAACAGATGCAAAGCATCAGCAACCAAGCGCACTTTACGAACTTGTTCTAATTGTTCTTTTTTGACTGCGATCGCTTTCTTAAGTTCCTCTAATTTAGAAGATTCCGTAACTAATTTCTGAGAGAGTTCGTTGAGAATTCGACCAAAATCTAATTGCAGAGAAGCCATACTGTTGACAATATTATCAACGGTATAGTTAGCAGCTTGCTCCAGAAGTTGTTTATTCTTTTCTTTTTCGACTTCTTCCTCTTTAGTCGCTACTCTCGATTCTCCTTTTTTCTGTTCGGATAGCAGTTTGGTAAAGGCTGCCATAATTTGTTCTTTACTCTCTTTTACTGCCACGTTACTCATTAGAATAAATCTCCAAAAACTACGCGCAAAAAGACCTCTTAGCGGGCACTTATTAGCATTCCCACTTTTGATTAAAATCTAACTTTGGCAAAAACTTGATTTTTTCGTCAACTAGCCTATCCTAATCTTTGTTGATTTTTTCGTCAAGTAGTCTTAAAATAAAGATTAGTTAAGGAGAAAAAACGTGGATCAGAACTTTGGAAGCCTTATTCGTCAAGCCAGAAAAGACAAGGGATACAGCCAACGAGAGCTAGCCGACAAATTAGGGTTAGATTTCACCTATTTATCCAAACTAGAGAATAATCGAGCCGATTACCCGCCAAAAGAAGAGGTAATTAGAGCATTAGCGACTCATCTAGATTTAGATGCAGAAGAGTTAATCTTCTTAGCGGGACGTATCCCCCAAAATGACGAAGAATTTCTCAAACAACACTATAAAAATATGCCAACTCTATTTCGGAGAATGCGAGAAAACCCTGAATTTGCCCAAAAAGTGTTTCAGGAAGCGATTGAAGACGACCAATAGGAGTTGCAATGGTAATGATATTCAAACCGTTTCGCTTCATTCCCAAACAAGAAATTGAAGTTAAAGCAACGAATATTATCCAAAATATGCAGCAGGTATCAACTTGCCTTCTCAAATGGCCC
>CAYTUO010000075.1:314-13883 GCA_964441015.1 uncultured Pleurocapsa sp. | reverse complement strand
AAACAGGATAATATCTCCCTGCGATCGCCGCACTCCGTAGTTTCTTGCTCCTGGCAAACTCGCCCAACTGACGCGAAACCAGCGAATTTTACCTGTATTTGCCAGTTGTTCTAAATAAACTTGAATATCGGGGGTGTGAGTCTGGGTTTGATCGATAACGAGAACTTCAAAAGCGGGATAGTCTTGCTTGAGAACATCCTCTAGCGTTTCTTTGAGAGGGTCTTCCCGCCTGTAAGTTGGGATAATCACAGAGAGCGAAGGCACAGTCATGGGATTTTGCACTTTAGTGAGTTGATTGTTGCAGTTCTAGGCAGCAGAAAGCTTCTTTCTCTTGAGGGCAAATCTTTTTCTCACTGAAGTCCCTTGAGCCGCTTTCAATTTTTCTCGTTCTTGTTTGTCGATGTCTGGCAATTTGAAAAGCACTCCTGCAAACAACCAGTAATATACTGCCACTGGATCGGTATCTAGGGGATACCAGTAGGGAAAATAGCCGATAATTACCAGAAAAACCCAAAAACTGGAACCAAAACTTCGCAGGGTGCGATCGCGTACCGAACGATAACTTTGAAAAGACAGTATCGTCAAGTGAGTAATAAAGATCATAAAAGCAAGCAGTCCGGGAAACCCCATTTCAAACAGCAACTTGGGATGAAAAGTTTCCACTAGAGAAACGCTTCCAAAGACGCGGGTTGAATTTGTCCCTTTACCTAATCCTGCTCCCAGGATTCCTTTTTGGTTATAGAGGGCATAGTTAAATTGCCCTTGCAGGAATAAATAGGGAGGAGCAGTATTCCAACGACCGACGAAACTATCAATCCGTTCCTGAATAAAAGTTGGGTTAAAGAAAGAAAAAGCGACGAATAAAACAACGGCAAATCCTATACCAGCAGGAAGAAATCGTTTTAAATTCGCCACCTGTCCAGTAAGAATCAACAAGACTAAAATGACGGCCGGTACCAGTGCCAGAGAAAGTCGCTGACCGCAGATGACAGCATTGACGAACACTAGCCCCATACCTGCCAAACCGGCTGTCCGCCAAAAGAAGGAGGTATCGCTAAAAGCCGTTGCAAAACAGATAGCAGCATTAGCCACTAAAAACCAAGCCCAATGCCAAGGAGAAACAAAAGTTCCTGGGAGGCGAATTTGTCCGTATTGTGGACTGTATAGTAAAGCGCCACCGACTAAACATTTAGCATCCAAGGTGGGTTTGTAAAGCTCTAAACCCACCAAATTTCTTGTTCCGATGCATCTACCCGTTTTCAGCATCCAGTACTGTGCTAACCCCAAAACGCAACAGATAATCGCCAGCAAAACTAATACACGACCGAGTAGCAGCAATCGCTTTTTGTCTGAAATCAGATAATAGGTGCAAAAGATCAGAGGAATGTAACCCAGTAAAACCTTAAGCCCTAAAATTCCCTGCAAAAAAGGAATTCCATTTTTACAAGGGGTTGCAATGATGATTCCATTCGCATCTAAAATTAAATTCCCTGCTGCATCGCGGAGATATTTTTCGCTTTCACTCAAAGCGTTACAGCTAGGAAGAAATTGTTGCATTCCGTTGACAAAAAATAGCGTCAACAAGGAGCAAAATACCAAAATGCCCAGGGTAGGTAATAATTTTTTCGGAATTAAAATCGGTAATCTCCTGCGCCTGCACTCCAAAACTAGCGCTAACAGAGCAGGAACATAAAATGCATCTTTACTTAACTGAAAAAGCGCGTTTCCTCCGCCTATCCAATAAGTCACAGTTCCACTAAAAGGCATATAAATGAGAAACGCCCAAAGTGCAGTGCGAGGATAGGTATAGCACAAAAGCAAGCAAGGAAAGGCTACAGAGATTCCTATTCCTTCTTTAACCCCTAGCGAGATTCCTAAAGGTAAACCGACAAGAATCGCAAAAACAAACGAAATACCAAGAACACTAAAAACTTTGCGTCTAGTTTCTCTAATTTTACGTTTTTGCGCGAGTTTGTCTTTAAGATTAAGCGGTTGGCTGGCTGCTTGCTCGTCTAATCCTTCAAATAAATACGAGCGGAAGTTTTTGATGTTTAGTTTTGCTTTAGCCATAGCCCTATTTCAAGAAGATCTTTATATTTGACAAAAATTACTAAATGAATATTAGTTAGACTCAGCGAGATTCTATCAGCCAAATTCTTCGAGCTAAAAATTAAAAGACAAAAACTAACATCTTAAGCTTTTGTATTTTTGCTATTTTCCCAGAATATTATCCCTTCATTGTGGCATACCGCAAAGATCGACGCTACTCAGTACCTCAACCAAATTAATAACACATCCTCTACACTGTTCCCTCTCTCAACTACTTATCGACTTGAAAGTGAAGAAGTGACTTTTCTTTCTCGATAAACTTCTCAAGCCCGAAGAATCGAGTAAAATAGTCAAGCTGAGATAGGTAAAAGCAACGAAGCGATGAGGATTTCTGTAAACTGGCTGCGGGAATTAGTAGATGTTCCCCTAACTCCTGAAGAATTAGCTGAAACGTTAACCATTGCTGGCTTAGAAGTAGAAGAAATTGAAGATCGCCGCAAGTTGGCAGATGGGGTTGTCGTGGGAAAAGTTCTCGAGCGCCAACCTCATCCAAACGCCAATAAGTTGAGCGTCTGTCAGGTCGATGTCGGTCAAGGAACCCCTCTCAATATCGTCTGTGGGGCTAGCAACGTGCGCTCAGATATTTATGTCCCTGTGGCGACGGTCAATACTTATTTAAGCGCGATCGACCTCAAGATTCGTCCGACTAAACTGCGGGGAGTTCGTTCGGAAGGGATGATCTGCTCGCTGGCAGAATTGGGATTAGAAAAAGAGTCAGAAGGCATTTACATTTTCCCAGACGAGAATCTGAAATTAGGCGCAGACGTTCGCCCGTTGTTGGGATTAGATGATGTGATTCTCGATATTTCCCCCACCGCCAACCGCGCTGATGCCTTGAGTATGGTGGGAGTTGCGCGAGAAGTCGCGGCCCTAACAGGGGCTTCCCTACATCTGCCGAAAGTAATCCCTATTGCTATTCCGTCTGGAGAAGGTCTTCTCGATCTCAATGTTGCCGATCAGCAAGCTTGTCCCGCTTACATAGGCACGGCGATCACCCAAGTCCAGATTGCGCCCTCTCCCGAATGGTTACAACGACGACTGCAAGCGGCAGGGGTGCGCCCGATTAATAATGTGGTTGACGTGACTAACTATATTCTTTTGGAATGGGGTCAACCGCTTCATGCCTTCGATCGCGAACGACTACAAGCTTTTGCCGGTGGAAAAACCCTCACGATTGGGGTTCGCTTTGCCAGAGAGGAGGAATCTTTTAAAACCCTAGACGGTCAAACCCGTTCTCTAGAACCCCAAAATTTACTGATTACCGCCAACGATCGCCCCGTCGCCCTAGCGGGGGTCATGGGAGGAGAAGAAACAGAAGTCCATCAAGGCACGCAAAACCTCGTCCTAGAAGCTGCCCTCTTCGCTCCTGTCGTGACTCGACGTTCTTCGCGCAGTCAAAGTCTGCGTACCGAGTCCTCTGCACGTTACGAACGGGGCGTAAACCAAGCAGAGTTAGAAACAGCTTGTCAAAGGGCGATCGCGCTGATAGCTGAATTGGCGGGCGGAAAGCCAGTGGCTCAAACTATTGCCGACGGGCGCTCCAATCGAGTCAGTCAATCCATCGAACTGCGTCTTGATCGCCTGAATCAGGTGTTAGGTTCTGTCAAGCGAAATGGTGCGATCGGTCAAATTGAAGCCGAAGACGTAGAGCGAATTCTCACCGATTTGGGCTGTCAGCTAGAATCAATCCCAGGAAACAGCAAGGTTTGGACGGTTACGGCACCTCCCTACCGCTATCGGGATTTGGAACGGGAAATTGACCTGATCGAAGAAGTTGCCCGTTTGTTTGGTTACGATCGCTTTTTAGACAAACTTCCCGACAAAACCGAAGCAGGCGGCCTTTCTGCCGAATATCAGGGACAACGGAAGTTGAGAGAGGCTTTCCGAGCAGTGGGATTGACGGAAGTGGTTCAATACTCGTTAGTTAAACCCGAAAAAGAGGAAGTCGTCCTCGCCAACCCGCTTTTTGTCGAATATTCTGCCCTGCGGACGAATTTACTCGATGGCTTGATTAATGCCTTTGAGTACAATCAGTCTCAAGGAAATGGCGCGTTGAATGCTTTTGAACTCGGTCGGATTTTCTGGCAAACCGAAGACGGCATTCAGGAAGCTGACTCGGTAGCAGGAATTCTCGGCGGCGATCTCATGAGCGAAGGCCGTTGGACGAGAAGTGGCAAACCAGCACCGATGACCTGGTATGAAGCCAAAGGGAGCTTAGAAAGCGTCTTCGCTTGCTTGGGTTTATCGGTAGAATATCAACCCGACAGCAAAGATAGTCGCCTGCATCCGGGACGTACCGCTTCTTTATGGCTGAAAGGCAAGCGTTTAGGGACGTTCGGTCAACTCCATCCCCAACTGCGACAACAACAGGGTTTGCCCGATGCCGTTTATGCCTTTGAATTGAGTTTCAGCACCTTACTAGACGCGCTCACTCGTGAAGAATTACTGACTCCTCGCTTTAGTCCCTATTCTACCTATCCTGCTGTCGAGCGAGATTTGGCGTTTTTTGCTCCCGTTAAAGTGTCTGTTGTCGAGTTAGCCACGGCAATGCAGAAGGCGGGTGGAGATTTACTCGATAGTGTGGAATTGTTCGATGAATATCGCGGAGAAAACGTGCCCCCAGGACGGCGGAGTTTAGCCTTTAGTTTGGCCTATCGAGCGAGCGATCGCACCCTCACTGCCGAAGAAATCGAACCCGTCCACAACAAAATCCAACAAGCGCTAGTCGAACAATTTAACGTTACCCTTCGGATTTAGTTTCTTATTGATTTAGCACAGCGAAATCCCGCCAAAATTTGACGCACGCCAGGATGATACCAGTTGCGAAAACTCGATCGCATGGCCCAAGGACGAGTCGCCCAACTGCCCCCCCGCAGTACCCGATGCTGGTTATCAAAATAGGTTTGGGAATACCCCCGATAAGGATAAGGCTCAAATCCCTTATATCCGACAAACCAAGAAGCCGTCCATTCCCAAACATTTCCCAACATATCGTAGCAACCATAAGCACTTTGACCGGATGGATAAGCATTGACGGGAGTTGTATGTCCTACCAATGTGTCGTAATTATAAAACTTTGCATTCGGCTCCCTATTTCCCCAAGGATAGAGAAGTTTTTGAGCGTTGCGATCGTCCCAACTGGCAGCTTTTTCCCATTCTGCCTCCGTAGGGAGTCGCTTTCCCACAAATCTTGCATAAGCTTCTGCTTCATACCAACTGACACCGCAGACGGGATGGTTATCCCAATCGCTCGAATCTGACCAGTATAATGGCTGAGAGACGGGGTTTTCTTGCAGCCATTGCCATCCTTGCTCAGACCAAAACTGCTGATTTTGATAGCCACCTGCTGCCATAAATTCCCGATATTGAGCGCAAGTCACGGGGTAGCGATCAAGCCAATAAGTGTTTAAATAAACTCGATGAGCAGGACGTTCGTTATCCTGTGCGTCAATGGCATCACTCCCCATTTCAAACTCTCCGGCGGGGATTGTTACCATGTCATCCGTTTTTGGATTTTGGAATTTTGGTTTTGGATTAGGAAGATTTAATTGAGCGTAAAATCCATCGCGATCGCAGCCCAGAAGTTGCAGAACAAAGACAATCGTTTCGCTATGTTGACTTTCGTGTTGAATCAGCCAACGCCAAAGACGTTCCTGTGTTTCTAGCGGTGCTATTTCAAGATAGCCTAAAACTTGAGTTCTGACAGTCTCTAGATACTCTCGAACGATTTCTATCGGGGGTAAATTTTGGCGATCGCATTTGGGCAAACCATCCGCCGCAAATAATTGGCGATACTGAGGATATACAGGTGCCAAACCCGCATAACGTTCTAAAATCCAGTAAGCTTCAGTAAATGCAATATGACCCAGATGCCAACCGACGGGACTAAACTCTGAATGGGCCTGCTTGCAGAAGGTTTCTAGGTCAATACTGGTAAATAAATCCAGCGTTCGGCTGCGACAGGCTTGTAGGGCCTGAAAAATTTATTCTCTACGAGACTGGATTGATATGAACTTCAAGCTGCTCCCTCACACTAATAATGCTCTGTTCTGGGCATTTGTTCCAGTTTCCCTCAAATAAGGGTTCGGAGGCAATCATTACTGCATCAGGATAAAGCGAATCGTCTCTCAACCAATAAAGCGTAGGAGTTGGAGCGCGATTAGAATAACGGGAAGCGACCAACTGTTTTCCATTGCTAATAATGATATTGGCTGAAAAGTAAATGTGATGAGATTTAGCTAATTGAGTCAGTTGAATTAAGGTATTGCTTAAAGCCGTTTCTAAAGACAGATTGGGAGATTTTCGTAACTCATTGATGACCAAAGCAAAAATATGTTCGGAATCGGTTGTCCCCGTAATGAGTTGATAAGTATAGTCGTCTAAACGATTGCGTATCGGTCGATATAGCGTTTGACGAAAATTATGAATAAAGCCGTTATGAATAAATAGCAAATTCTCCTGAGTAAAAGGCTGACAGTTACTTAAATCGACTGCCAACGGGGGAGTTGCACTGCGAACATAAGCCAAGACGCACCGCGATTCAACATATCGACTTAAATGAGGAAGATTAATATCACTCCAAATAGGAAGAATATTTTTGTAGGTATAGGGATTTTCGTCTTTTTGAGGATGATACCAACCCACACCAAAACCGTCGGCATTGAGTAATCCTGCGGTCATCTCGCGGGGTTGGTAACTTTGAACGACGAGAGAGTGTTCTGGTTTATAGAGAAGTTTATCGAGTTGAATGGCTGAACCCAGATAGCCTAATAAGCGGCACATATTTATTGAGTAATCGAGAATGATGCAATTAGAGATTACAGGGAATGTGCCATTTATTCTGTCACAAACTTGTCGGGTCTATCTTCTCGTCATTGTTGAGAAATTATCCTAAGCCTCGCTGCGGAAGATATAACGCTGCTCTGGAGCCGGATAGCCAGCTTCGCCAAAGGATTCGCGAATGACGCGATTGGTATCAAAATAAACTTGCCAGTAGTTTTCCGGGGCGCAGTAGGGTCGCACAGCCAACACGGGGCCAGCTAGGTTAAATTCCAAAATCTCCACATCTGGCGCGGGATCGGACAAGACGTTGGGAATTTGGCTAATTTTTTGCTTTAGAAGTTGCATAGCTTCTCTGTGATCGACACTATGACTGATTTGGGCAACTAGGTCAACCCGACGGTAAGGATTTGCCGAAAAGTTCTGAATATTGCCTGAAAAAATGGTGTTGTTGCCCACAATCGTTTTAACGTTGTCTGGAGTATTGATTGCCGTCCCAAAGAGTCCGAGTTCCTCAACGACTCCCGTTACGCCTCCAGCCGAGATAATATCACCCACCTTGAAGGGTCTTAGAAAGATGAGAAATACCCCCGCAGCCAAGTTGGCAAGCAGTCCGCCCCATGCCGCACCAATGGCAATACCAGCCGCAGCTAACAAAGCTGCAAAAGAAGTAGTTTCAATGCCAAAGAAGCCCAGAATGGCAACAATTAGGATGATTTGGAGGGTTATAGACACGGCGGAGTTCAGGTATTTAACAACCGTCGCTTCGACTTTGCCCCTCAGAGAGCGCGAGATCAAGCGCGTTCCTAAGTTGATGAGCCATTTTCCTACTATCCACAAGAGGATCGCACCGACAAGCTTGAAGCCAAAATCGGTTAACTGGTTGATTATATTTTGGATAGTCTGATTATCCATAGTTTTGCCTTTTGCTTTTTTTCAAATTCAGATTTTTCTCTATAGAATACTCGTTAATTGCCAATTAAATCGAAAAAATGTGTTAAGCCATACTAACTTGCTTTGACTAGGACAGCAATTTTTCTTGCTAGTCTGCGTCCACTAGAGCAAGCAGTATCAGTAATCAGTAGTCAGTAGTCAGTAGTCAGTAGTCAGTAGTTAGTAGTTATCTTCAGGCGCAAGTAACAAGAGTGTCAAAAAGTACAAAAATACTAACTTAAAATTCAAACTCCTCTTCCTGTTCTAAGGTTTCTATTAATAAATCCATTCGCTCTTTTCCTAATGCTAAAAAAGATTCGCATTTACGCAGATATTCAACGGCGATCGCAAACTCTTCAAAGACTTTTTCTAAAGGAAGCGAACCCGATTCAATGCGATCAATAATTTCTTCGACTCTGGCTACAGTTTCTTCATAATTCCAATTATGATTATTTTTTGGCTCTAATTTCATTCCCAAATCTCAGTAATTTTTACTTTCAGAAATCCCTGACCTAATTGAATTTTGAGGTCTTGTTCTTTAACTAAATTAGCTGTCGATCGCACAATAGTATTATCTTCTTGTTTCACTACTGCATAGCCTCTTTGTAAAACGGCTTGGGGATCGAGAGCAATTAATTTTTGTTTTAATAACCGACAGTGTGCAGTCGCTTGTATTAGTTGGGGAGAGGTGGAGGGGAACCGTTTCAGGCGAGTCGCTAATGCCTCTAAATGTTCGGATTCCCTGACAATTTGTTGTTTGAAAACTTCGATCGCTGCATTAACTCGTTGTTGGTGTTCGGCGACTAATTGAGAATATAAGGGAACGGCTTTTTCTGCGGCGGCGGTTGGGGTATGTGCGCTAAAATCGGCAGCCAAGTCTGCTAATGACTCGTCCCGTTGATGACCGATTCCCGTAATGATCGGAATTTTACTGTCTGCGATCGCCCTCACCACCCGTTCATCGTTGAAACAAGATAAATCCTCCACTGCGCCACCGCCTCGCGCTAAAATTATCACCTCTGCACGACCATCTCGATTCACTCTCTCAATTCCCATCGCAATAGAATCGGGTGCTTCTAAACCTTGAACAGTTGCAGGCGACAGAAGAATATGCAATCGAGGATAGCGCTGTCCTAGCGTGCGTTGAATATCCCCCCAAGCAGCCGCCGTAGGAGAAGTTACTACAGCAAGGGTTTGCGGATGAGACGGGAGGGGTTTTTTTCTTTCGCGATCAAATAATCCTTCCGCTTGCAGACGCGATCGCAATTGCTGATACTGTAACGCTTGTAACCCTTCTCCAATCGCTACCGCTTGAAAAACCGTCAGTTGATATTCTCCTCGTTTGGGATAGAGACGAAGACTGCCTAAAACGAGCAATAATTCTCCTCTTTTGGGTTGTTGTGCCAGTCGCGATCGCCAACCATTCCAGACAACACACTGAATTGCTGCATCTTCATCGGGATCAGAAAGGGTAAAAAATACTCCTTTGGGATGTTGATGAAGACTAGAAACTTCCCCTGCTACTAACACTTGTTGCAGGAGGCGATCGCCTTCTAAAAGATCTCGGATATAGGCGGTAAGTTCTGCGACTGATAAGGCAGTATCGACCATTGAGGAGGACATTTAGCGAAACAAATTGTGAAAGTGTAACGTCATTTTTATTGAATACGATCTCTGTTAGCTGTCTAGCTAAACAACAATGAAACGCACGCTTGTAGCTATCTTAACGATATTGACCTCTCTTGCTCTAACTAACCCAGTCAAAGCAGCCGATCCCGCTCAAGTAGAACAATTGTTATCTACCGGAGAGTGTCAGGGGTGTGACTTATCGGGCGCGGATCTCAGGGGAGCGCATCTCATTGGTGCAGACTTGAGAGATGCCAATTTGCGAGGAGCCAACTTGCTTGAGGCGAATCTTGAAGGTGCCGATCTGACAGGTGCCAATCTAGAAGGCGCAAATCTGACCTCTGCTTTAGTCACCAACGCGACTTTAACACGCGCCAATCTCGATCGCGTCAATTTTACCAATGCAGCGCTCTATGACGCAGACGTTACCGGTGCTTCTATGGTAGCGCTGACTCTCAATAACGCTCAAATCTTCAACACGGGAATCGCGATCGGGGGAGAAACACAAACCGTGCCAGAAATCCCTAAAAATTAATCTTTCAAAACTCCTCGTCATGCTCCTCCACACGATTATCATAGGGAGTAAGTACCAATTCAAAATTTAAAATATCCGATGACTGTTAGCCACGCCCAGAATCCAACTTGCCTCGCTGCTGGAATGCTTCGTCGGGTACACCACATCGCCCTCAATGTCAAGGATATGCAGGCATCTCGACACTTCTATGGAACCATTCTGGGACTGCACGAACTGACTGGAGAAGAAGTTCCCAAAACTTTACAAAACCTGGTTTCAGAGGGCAAAGTTGCCAATTTCGTTACGCCAGATGGGACTGTCATCGATCTCTTTTGGGAACCCGATCTATCGCCACCTAATCCCGATCCCAAATGTGCATTTACCCGTGCCAATCATTTAGCCTTTGATATCGCTCCTCAGTTATTCGATCGCGCTGTAGAGGTATTAAAACAAAATCAAGTTGCGATCGACCACGGGCCCGTCACTCGTCCCACTGGGAGAGGAATTTATTTTTACGATCCCGATGGATTTTTAGTAGAGATACGCTGCAATCCAGATAATTAATCGCTTTTCAGCCAAGAAAGTTTAAATTAAGCGAATGCGCTCTTTTCAATAGCGATAGAAATTCATAATTTAAAAACCAAAATGGGATTAGTTATTGCTGGCGAACGAAGTGGGGTGGGAAAAACCACCGTTACTCTGGCCATGCTTTCATTTTTGTCTCGCCAAGGAAACAAGGTACAGTCTTTTAAAGTAGGGCCCGATTATATCGACCCAATGTTTCATACCTCTGTTACAGGTCGTCCTTGCCGCAATTTAGATCCAATTTTGACTTCTGAAACTTATGTTAGGTCATGCTTTTCCCATCACTGCCAAGAGATAGACTATGCTTTGATAGAAGGCGTAATGGGGTTATTTGATGGCGTTTCCTCATTGTTTGAAGGTAAAGAACAAATAACGGATTTTGCAAGTACTGCCCATATTGCCCGACTTTTGGATTTACCTGTTTTACTAGTAATTGATTGCAGTCGGCTATCGGGTTCAGTTGCGGCAATTGTTCATGGTTACCGTTCTCTCGACCCCAGAGTTAAAATTGCTGGTGTAGTCTTAAATAGAGTAGGGAGCGATCGCCACTTAAGTTTCCTCAAAGATGCCTTAGAACCCCTCAAAATTCCAATTTTAGGCATTTTACGCCGTCAGGATAGCATTACCATCCCAGACAGGCACCTGGGCTTAATTCCAACCGCAGAACTGAACCACCTCGAAACTCTTTTTGAGCAACTCGCTAATCTTGCAAAAACCTGCTTCGACTGGGAAAGACTATTCCCACTACTAACTCCCTCTCCCCCTCTCCCCCTCTCCCCCTCTCCCTCTCTCCCGATTTTTTCTTCTCCTGTCAAAATTGCCATAGCTCGCGATCGCGCCTTTAATTTCTACTATGCAGATAACCTGGACGTATTAGAAAAACTGGGAGCAGAATTGATTTTTTGGAGTCCGATGGAAGACAAAAACTTACCCGAAGGAGTTCGAGGACTTTACTTGGGTGGGGGGTTTCCCGAAGTTTTTGCTCAGCAGCTAGCAGAAAATGACAGGATACGCGAAGCTGTTCGGAAAGCTATTTTATCGGGAATGCCAACCTATGCCGAGTGCGGCGGTTTAATGTATCTAAGCGAGAAGTTAGTAGATTTTGCCGGACACGCTTGGTCAATGGTGGGTATCTTACCCATAACGGCCGTGATGGGAAAACATCTCACCTTGGGATATCGTCGGGCCACTGCTTGGCAAAAGAGCTTACTCTTGAACTCTGGAGAGATCCTTTGGGGACATGAATTTCATCGTTCTCAACTCACTTCCCTACCTCAGCCGCCACTTTTTGAACTTCAAGGATGTACCTTAAATTCTTCAAAAACCGTCGAAGGATGGAACAATCATAGCGTTCATGCTTCCTATCTCCATCTGCATTTTGGCGAATGCCAATCGATACCCCAAAGATTTCTGACTCGTTGCCTTGCTTTTCAACGAGCAAATAAGCTATCCTAGCTTGAGAGTGTTGTTGAGATTTAGACCGAGCAGGCGATAAAGGAGGTGATGCCCATGATAGATAGTAGTAGTAAAATCATGGGTCTCCTGGTTGACGATAGCCGGCTGTGTGCTGGGGCTGTTCTCTAGCAGTCAGTTTAAATGAGATAAACTGCTGTTGGAGTTCCTTCCGGCAGTCAGGTTTCAACCAGAAGATCCGCTAGACCGCTCTTGCCTTCCGCGTCGTGTGTGAAGACACGATCCTAAGTGCAGGAGCGGATAGTTTTTTTTATATGAGTGGAGTAATTGTTAGCTAACAATGAAGTTACCTAAATTGCTATCCCAAAAAAGGGTGTATAATAGATCGAGTGAGGCTATAAACTTTGTAGTCGATTGAAGGTGTGAGGAAAAGTTAAAAATGTTTAAGATTCTCTGGAAGTCATTTCTAGCTAGCCCGGCTGTTTTGGCAGCAGCTTTAGCTATTTCATCAACAGCAAGCGCAGCAGAAAGCGTAACCAAAGCTGAAATCGCTCCGAGTGCAACATCAGGAATTGAATTTGCCCAAGCTCAATCGGATTCAACCACACTAGAACAGCTAGAAAACTATAGCACCGAAGGTCAAAGCGCTACAGATAGCAACGACCAAGTGACTAGTGTTAACGAGTTAAAGGATGTTGCTCCGACCGACTGGGCGTATGAAGCTCTGCGTAGCTTGGTAGAACGCTACGGATGTATTGTAGGTTATCCCGACCAGACCTATCGAGGCAACCGCGCCATGACTCGTTGGGAATTTGCGGCCGGTTTAAACGCCTGTATGAACACGATGGAACGTCTGATTCAGGAGAATGTAGCAGTCCTGAAGGAAGACGTAGACAAACTCAAGCGACTCATGCAGGAGTTTGAAGCCGAACTAGCCGCTTTAGGAGCGCGGGTTGATAACCTAGAAGGACGGGTAGCCTTCTTAGAAGACCATCAGTTCTCTACAACTACCAAATTACAGGGTGAAGTAATCTTTGCGCTGACCGATGCGTTCGGAGATGCCGATGACAGCCAAACCATCTTCGGCGATCGCGTTCGTTTAGTACTCAACACAAGTTTCACTGGAGAAGACCGCTTAGTTACCCGTCTAGCTGCCGGAAACATGGCCGCCTTCGGTTCTTCGGCAACTAACCAGGTAGGTCCTCTAGAGGTTGACACTCAATTCGGCTTCTCTCCCACGACTACCCAAACCTTTAATATCGGTAACACGGGTAATAATGACATCGTTCTTGACTGGTTGGCGTATTACTATCCTCTCAAGCTCAACGACGATTTTACGATCAATACCTACGTAGCAGCCACTGGCGGTATTTGGAGTGACATTGCTCCCACCAGCAATCCTTACTTTGAGGATTATGACGGTGGTAACGGTGCCCTCTCTACCTTCGCCAGCGAAAACCCCATTTATCGGATTGGGGGTGGTGCAGGTCTTGGTGTTAGCTTCGACTTAGGTTTCGTGCAAGTGACTGGCGGTTACTTAGCAGGCGGCATTCCCAATCCTGACCCTGATGGTAACCCGAACACCAACGATGCTAAGACAGAAGGTTTGG
>CAYTUO010000075.1:0-304 GCA_964441015.1 uncultured Pleurocapsa sp. | reverse complement strand
TCAGCTTAACTTTAAGCCGTTTGACAAGCTCGAACTCGGTCTAACCTACGTCCATGCCTTCCACAAAGCAGGTAATACTATCTTCGCTTATGGAACTGAAACTTCACTGGTCGGTACTAATCAAGTCAACAACGTAGCAATTGGCAATGACAGGATCACCAACAGCTATGGAGCGCAAATCGCTTTCAGACCTGTCGATTTTGTTAGCATCAGTGGCTTCTTTACCTACGGTGATATTCAGGAACTCGGCGGTGGCAACGTTGGTACAGAATACTGGACGTATGGCGGCGGCGTTTCCTTCCCC
>CAYTUO010000074.1:0-14032 GCA_964441015.1 uncultured Pleurocapsa sp. | reverse complement strand
AGGGCTACCAAAAGCCCCCGAAGAAAGCGTCAGCGATTCGGTGGGTAGTTTACTCTTCCTCATCAGTACTGACGTAGTAGAGAAAATCTTCCAGTTCTTCTTGCAATTGAGGTAGTTCTACACTGTCGTTACTCGTTGCATTTTCAATCTGCTCTAACAAGTCTTGTAATTCAGTAGCTTGTTCTTCATCTAAGGTTGAAAGTGTTTGTTGAGCGCGGTCTAAAAGCGCTGCTAGTTCTAGACTAATGCTTGCTGTATCGATTGTAACTTCTTCTGAGATTTCAATTGTTTCATCCCTTTCAAACAATGCTTCTAATTCTGCCCTGGCCTGCTTCAATTCATGGCTGGAAAGTCTCTGCATACCTGCATTATTTACTACTAGCGTCCCTTGTTGCCCCTTGCCTTTCTCGGTGGTGGTGACAGTGAGAATCCCATTGAGGTCAAAGTCAAAGTGAACCTCGACTTGAATCCCTCCTGCGGGTTTGGGTGGTAAGTTTTCAACTTTAAAGGAACCCAAGGGGACATTTTCTTGGGCAACCACATTTTCTCCCTGGAAAACTTCGATTTCCACCGCTTCTTGATTATCCATCAGAGTGGAATAAACCTGGGAGCGAGAGACGGGAACAACACTATTGCGGGGAATAATCACGCTAAAGTAGCCTGGCAAAATTCCCCCTGGTGTAGTCACAGCCGCAGCAATGCCCAGGGAATGGGGGATCACATCCACAAGAATGGCATCCACTGATTCACCTACCAGCACTCCAGCCTGCAAAGCTGCTCCCAAAGCCACACACAGGTCAGGTTGAATCCCATCGGTGGGAGTTTGTCCCAGATGTGACTCTATCATTTCTTGCACTAGGGGAATGCGTGTTGAACCGCCAACCAGAATAACGCGGTTAATCTCATCGGGTTTGAGGTTAGCATCTCCTAATGCTCGGTCGATCGCCTCTAGAGTTTCTTCCAACATCGGGCGAATCAACTTTTCAAAATCTGTTCGCGCTACTTCTACCTCTAGATGCAGTGCAGTCTTCCCCTTACTCCCCAAAAAGGCTTCTCGTACTGTCGCAAAGGCGTGGGAACTCAGGTCAATTTTTAACTGCTCTGCTGCCCGGAGCAGACGCGCCTGAGTTGCTGCATCATCTCCCACATCTACGCCATGCTCTTTACGGAAAATCTCCGCCAGATGGAGTTGCAAAAGCCTGTCAAAATCATCCCCACCCAAACGATTATTCCCATGACTAGCGAGTACTTCCGTGACTTCACCGGTAATTTCTACTACTGAAACATCAAAAGTACCGCCCCCTAAGTCATAAACCAAAACCCGTTCTGTCTCTTCTGAACGCAGATCGTAAGCTAAAGCCGCCGCCGTTGGTTCATTGATAATTTGCAGTACCTCAAAACCAGCTATCTCTCCAGCCGTTTTAGTCGCCTGTCGTTGAGCATCAGTAAAGTACGCTGGCACGGTAATCACTGCTTGAGTAACTGGTTCTGCCAAAACGTTCTCAGCCCGTTGCTTGAGAGCGCGCAGAATAATAGCGGAAACTTCATGGGGTAAGTATTCTTTGTCTCCTAAACTGGTTTTGTGGTCAGTTCCCATCCAGCGCTTAATCGACTTCACAGTGCGCTCAGGAGCAGCAGCATACTGACGGAGTGCTTCTCGACCTACCAAAAGTTTACCCGTATCGCTAAACCCGACACAGGAAGGTAAAATCAGATCGCCATCTTCTCCTGGTAATACCCGCGCCTGTCCATTTTCGACAATCGCTACTTCGGAATTAGTTGTTCCTAAATCGATACCAACTGCTCTACCCATAAATAATTCAAAATTCAAATTTGTTAGTTGTTAGTTAGTGGTTGTTCCCTCTGCTCCTGAGTAGCGGCTAGCCACAATCACCTGTGCTTCTCTAAGTACGCGATCGCCCCATAAATAACCCCGCACTACTTCCTGAATCACAATATTATCAGCTACATCTGCTCTTGACTCACGTCCTAGAGCATACATGGTCTGGGAGTCAAAGGGTTTAAACAGAGCTTCAATGGGAACAACACGCCGTTGTCGCAGTACCTCTAGGAGCGATCGCCTGATTAACTCTACTCCCTGTTGATTGCTGCTTAAAATTTCGCTTAAAGATGCAGACACTGATGATGTTTCTGGTGCTGTTGGCTCAGTATCCTCACCAGCCAACCACTTTCCTAACTTTCCCCAGAAGCTTTGTGGCGGGGCAGATTTGGTGGTTGAGGTAGCAGATAATGTTTCTAGTTCCTCTTGCCAGTAGTCACAAGCGCGATCCAAAGCATCCAGTATCCCCAGCAAATCTTGTAGCAGTTTCTCTTGCTGTTGCTCAAATTTGGCCAGTGCCTGTTTTTGAGACTCTTCCAGACTTATTTGTAGCTGTTCTTTTTCTGAGCGAGTTGCTTCCAATGCTTGCACCAGAGAATCTTGAGCCGAACGCAACAATTTACCCTGTTGCTTAACTTCATGGCGCAAAGCAATCCATTCTGCCACCATTTGATAAGGGTCAAAAGAATTAGCTGACTCAGGAGCTTCACCCAAATACTCAGGTGGTGTTGGTTCTGACTCTAGATAATCTAGAAATTTGGCAAATAAAGCTTCTTTGTCATTAGTCATTTGTCATTTGTCAATTTTTACTGATTCCTGATAACTGTTTGCTGTTCACTGTTAAAATGTGGCGCGAATTAAATCATCTAGACTCATTTCTAGTTGAGCGATAGCTTTAGAATGTAGTTTTTTCAACACCTCTGGGTCAAGTTCGGCTTGCAAGGGGCGAAGTTTCAAGAAATCCTCATTTGGTTGAGATGTCTCTCCTTTACGAAGTGCCTCGTAAGCGACTCGAATTGCCTTAAACTCCTCTGGATAAGTATGGGCTGGAAATTCCCTTAGCTTGGCATGATACGCCGCTTTAATTTCGGCGCTTGTTGCTCCTGGAGAAATTCCTAAGCGATCGTAATGGGAAGTCATAAATAATTCTTTCATTCAAAATTCTTTCATTCAAAATTCAATTAAAACAATTCTTGAAAACCCCCTCTTGTTCTACCCTTTTTCTTCTTAGATTTAGGCGGCAAACTGCCAAATATAAAGTCTAAGTCTGGCTCGAATTCTTCCTCCTCCTCATCCTCTAAGAAGTCGGGCATACTGCTGAACATTTTCTGTTTTAGTTCTGGAAGCATCCGTTCCAATTCAGCTTTAGGAATTTTGCTGCCCAATAATTTCCGGATCATTCCTTCGAGGAAGTCATCAAGATCTGACAAATTGAGATTGTCTAATTTCTCTGGATCTGGCATTATGCTAGCCGCTTCTTGAGCGGAAACAAACGCCTGTTCTTCTCGAAAGGCTTGCAGTGCCTTGGCATCTTGCAGGCGACGAGCTAATTCAAATCCCTGTTGCTTCAACTGTTCGTAGTTAGGATGATTGACTGGGTAGGTAGTGGCTCTAGCTAACAGCAGCAGAGGATTTTGGGGTTCCCGACGCAGCGCTTCCTCAAGGGCAGGAATCAAGGTTCCAATTGAACCAAAACGGCGCACTTGCAACTGAATGTTGGCCAGAGCATTTCCTGGTTGGGGCATGGTGTCGAGGTAGGCACCCAGAGGAAACTCAAGTTTTTGGGGATTATTTTCTTTGACAGCTAAGACAACAAGATGAGCAACTCTAGCGTCTGGATGTTCTCCTGATAGCTCAAACAGCTTGCGAACATACTGATTGGTTAAAGCAGCGATGCCTTTTTCGCGTTTGGCAAATAGGTGGATAGAAATTGCGATCGCCTGTAAGACAGGAATTTGCTCATGACCAGATAATGGTTTGAGGAGAGTCTCCCATTCTTGGGCGGCTGTTGTCTGGTTTAACGACACTCGGCCGCCAGAGTTGGTCGGACTCTGTACTGCATTGACAAAAATGCGACAGGCACGCAGAGCCGGATCTTTTTTATCCCCTGTCTGCACCAGGCGGCTAAAGAAGGGGTAACTCAGCGTAGATAGGGCATCCACCCAGGGCAACACCTCAACTTCTGTGTCAATACTGAGGTCGCCAAAGTGCTTGCCAAAGCGGCGGCGAGCTTCATTGAATGCCGGCTGGTCTTCTAGTTCCTCCCAACATCTGAGCAAAGTCCCGTAAACTTCTTGAGACCGACACCCACCTTCGATTGCCTGGGTGAGCAGTGCTATTGCTTCTTGATACTCTTCCTCTGAGGCAGCAATGAGTCCCTTGCGCCCAATTACTTCTGGAGATGTGGGACAGATGCGTTCTGCCTGTTGCACAGATCCCAAAGCTGCGCGAGCGCGATTCAAGGCCATCCAAGCATCTGCTATCCGGCAGTGGAGGTGAGCTAGGGTTAGTTTCAATCGCTGTGCTGGCCATTCTTGGGGATTCTGTTTGCCTTCGCGCTCCAACCATCTTAATAAACGAGTCAACAGACGTTGGCGTTCTTGATCGGAATCATTAGCTTCCAATACTTCTAACAAGTTGACTGCTAATTGTGGGTTAAACGGTTGTTCTGTTAACAATGGCTGCCAGAATAGTTCCGCACAGTCTAGTTCTCCTTGGGAAAGTGCCTGTTGACCTGCAAGGGTTAACAGCGATGGACGCAAAGTCTGTAGTTCGGGAAAACGAGTGAAACGCCAATCCTTCTTCAGCAGCAGATGGGCTGCTTCATGGTGGTTGCCATCATCAATTAGTTGTAAGATCGAGAGCGCTGTTAATGCCTCCTGGGTAACTTTATCCCCTCGTTGCAGATTCTGCGGTTCTAGGGGTGGTTGTCCTGTCTTGGCCTGCTGGAAAGTTGCCAGTCGCTCTAAAATTGGATGTTCTAAGTACTTTGGTCTGCGATAGCTTAAACTGGATAACTGCTGGGATTCCAATCCCAAAATATTAGCAGCAGCATCCCAATTACCGCTTACTTGTTGGGTGTAAACAATCCAAGCAATAGGTAAATCTCTTGGCGTTACAGGGTGCTTAATTTTCGCAAAAGCTGTCAAAGCTGCTTCTGGTTGTCCATTTTTGAGATCGAGAATTCCGCGTACCCAGTGGAGTTGAGCCGCACTAAAGCGTTTGGGGTGTTGGTTGATTAATTGCTTGACTGTGGCGGTATCTCCTTTGAGTAATAGAACTTTGAGGTAATAGATGCTGTAGTCTTTGGGCAGTTTCTCTCCCTCAAAAGCATCACCGAGCAAATGAACAGCCAAATCTAATTGATTCAACTCCAGCCAACACTTCGCTTGCCAGTAGTGAACTTCTCCAACCAGTCCCAATTCTAGAGCGCGACCAAAGGATTTTTCTGCCTGTTTAAAATCTTGCTTTTGGAATTCTTGCTGGCCCCGCAGCAACCAAATCTCTGATTCTTTGGGAGTAAATTCAATATTAGGGTGCGATCGCTGATTTTTCTTGATTTCTTCCAATGCCTGACGATATTTTTTCTGCTCAAGCAGTTCTTGCAGTCGTATTTCCCAGGAATTTTCAGCAAGTTTTTTCCCGGTGCTGGAGATGTCCCGTTGCGATCGCTGTTTGGATTGATGCTTAGCCACTGGACTTCCCTCCTAAAAGTTCAGACAATTAGTTTTGTATTTTAAGCTCTAGGAAACCACTGCTTCTTGAGCGCGATCGCTTTTCGCTTTTTCCTGCTGTTGCAAGGCTGCGTAGAGACGATTGAGGGCACTCAGATAAGCACGAGCAGAAGCGACGATAATATCAGTATTGGCTGCGTGACCGGAATAAATTCGTCCCTCGTGCCGCAGGCGAATGGTGACTTCACCCATCGCGTCGATGCCAGCCGTGACTGACTTGACCGAAAACTCAATTAATTGATTGGGAATATTGACCACTCGGTTGATTGCCTTGTAGACAGCATCCACGGGGCCTGTCCCAATGGCAGCATCCATCAGTTCTTTGCCCTCTGGAGTCCGCAGGGCAACGGTAGCCGTGGGACGGGCATTGTCGCCGCAGGATACCTGTACCAACTCCAAGCGGAATAATTCCGGTGCGGTATTAATCTCGTCGTTGATGATTGCCTCTAAGTCCCAATCTGTAATTTCTTTCTTCTTGTCGGCAACTTCTTTAAAGCGCAGAAAGGCTTTATTTAAATCTGTCTCCGATAAGTCAAATCCCAACTCTTTGAGGCGAGTGCGGAAGGCATTGCGCCCCGATAACTTGCCCAGTACGATTTGATTGTTGGTCAAGCCGATGGACTCAGCATCCATGATTTCGTAAGTCAGCTTGTTTTTGAGAACGCCATCCTGATGAATGCCCGACTCGTGGGCAAAGGCATTTGCCCCCACAATTGCTTTGTTGGGCTGTACCATCATCCCCGTGAGGTTAGATACCAGGCGGGATGTCCGGTAGATCTCTTTGGTATTAATATTGGTCAATGGTTCGGTCGAATCGGCGGGCCGTCCCAAGAAGGGGTTATAGTATTGACGGCGCACGTGAAGGGCCATGACCAACTCTTCTAACGCGGCATTGCCTGCCCGTTCTCCGATGCCATTGATGGTACATTCAAGCTGTCGCGCCCCATTTTTAACGGCTTCGAGGAAATTGGCTACGGCTAAGCCCAGGTCGTTGTGACCGTGAACGGAGATAATGGCTTTGTCGATGTTGGGAACGTTATCTTTAATCCCTTTAATCAATGCCCCAAATTCGCTGGGAGTTAGATAGCCTACCGTATCGGGGATGTTGACGGTGGTTGCGCCTGCCGCGATCGCTCTTTCCAAGACTTGATAAAGAAATTCTGGATCGCTACGTCCTGCATCTTCTGGCGAGAATTCTACGTCGTCTACTAGAGATTTAGCGTAGGCGACCATCTCCGGGACAATTTCTAAGACTTCCTGACGGGACTTTTTGAGTTTGTAGGCCAGGTGAATGTCAGACGTGGCCAGGAAGGTATGAATTCGCTTCTTGGCGGCGGGTTTGAGGGCTTCTGCTGCTGCTTGGATATCTGCTTGGGTTGCTCTTGCCAAACCGCAGATGGTGGGGCCTCCTTCTACCCCGACGGCTTCGGCAATCTTTTGCACTGCTTCAAAATCACCCGAACTGGCGTAGGGGAAACCCGCTTCGATGATGTCTACTCCCAGTCGTGCCAGTGCGTGAGCGATCGTCAGCTTCTCATCTACATTCAGGGTTGCTCCTGGCGACTGTTCGCCATCTCGAAGTGTTGTGTCGAAGATAATGATGTGATCGCTTTGAGTATTCATAGCACTATTGGCACGTTATTGGCGAGAAAACTATCGATAATTTTGGCTCAAGTTCTATATTAAGCTATTCTTTTGAGGTCTGAGTCAATTAAAAATCAACTTTTTCAATGTGTTTGCGAATATCATTTAGATCGATATAGCGATCGGTGGCATTTCTGAGTTCTCTGGCGATCATTCCTTCTGTCGAGACGACGGTAATGTGAGTATTTTTAGAGCGTAGGAGTTCGATCGCTCGCTCAAAGTCTCCGTCTCCACTAAAGAGAATGACGCGATCGTATTGTTCTACTGTATTAAACATATCTACCACAATTTCTATATCGAGATTGGCTTTTTGGGAGTAGCGACCGGAGCTATCATCGTAATATTCTTTAAGAATTTTAGTTCTTACGGTATAACCGAGACTAATAAGGGCATCTCTAAATCCTCTTTGATCCTGAGAATCTTTTAGCCCTGTATACCAAAATGCATTAATTAAAGTTACAGTCGGATCGTTTGTAAAATATTCTAGAACGCGCCTCGGATCGAAGAACCAACCATTTTTTTGTTGAGCATAAAACATATTATTTCCATCCACAAAAATAGACAATCTATCCCTTTTTAAACAATTACAATTACTCGAATAAGTCATAGAAACTATTACCTAATTATTTTAGGAAATAAAAATTTAATTTTTTATTTAATCTACTATCTTAGCAACTTTTTCTTAGTAAAAAGTCGATCTCAAAGCCTACGCAGTTATGCAGATAGGAATGAGAAAGTCAATTTTTTCCTTTTTAAGCGAGATAGGAACACCAATCGCTCCAGCCGCCAGGATATAACTTCGGCTTACCAATTCCTACGAGTTCGAGCGAGAAAAGGTTGACACAGGCTGTTACTCCAGAACCACAATAGACGATCATTTCCTCAGCTTGCTGATAATTTGCCCAGAGTTGCTGCTGAACCGAAAGGGGCTGAAGGTAGCCCATCTCGTTAGAAACCAGTTGCCAAGGGGAATTGACAGCACTGGGGATATGGCCGGCCACGGGATCGATAGGTTCTCTTTCACCGCGATAGCGATCGCCGTCTCTGGAATCTACCAAGACTACGGATGGCAGATCTTTTCTAGCTTTAACAGTTTCAAGATCGACAATCCAATCTGGCTGGGGATTGGGCACGAAGTTACCTGACTTGGGCGCGGGGATGGCATCAGTGACGGGATATCCCCCTGCAACCCAACCTGGCCAACCGCCATCGAGCAATGCCACTCGTTCGTGACCTAAATAGCGCAACAACCACCATAAACGGGCAGCAAAGGCAAAGCGCGAGTCATCATAAGCCACCACGAGGGTTTCGCCAGAAATGATGCCGAGATTCGTTAACTTTTGAGCCAGCCAGTAGCGATCGGGCAAAGGATGTCGCCCTCCATGTTTTTCCACCGGGGCCGACAAATCTTTTTCGAGATCGAGATAGTACGCCCCCTGAATATGGCTGGCAAGATACTGTTGATATCCCCAGGCCCGATTAGCTAATTGAAAGCGGCAATCAACGACGACAACTTCTGGGTCATGCAATCGCTCTGCCAGCCACTCTGGAGATCTGACGAACTGAATCTCGTTCATTTGAATTAAACATAACAATTACAAAAATTAGAAGTTAATATAATCTGCACTATTAAGACTCTAGAGGATTCTCTGGGTCATTGGCAGAATTTTGCGCGTCCGCAGAAAACCGCTTGACAATTAACAGACAATTCCGATGGTCATCTAGGCGGGTATAACTTAAATGAGCAGCAATTTTTTGTAAAATCAGTAGTCCTTGTCCGTGACCGGACAGTTGGTCATTGTGCCGAGCAACATTTTTAAGATATCCATCTAAATCGAAATAAGAGCCGCAATCCCAGATCCGCATTTCTATGCTCTGCTGGTTCAAAATAATTTCTACTTCTATAGGAATTTCGGGCGATAGATTTTTGTGAGCATGTCGAACGGCATTGGTGAATCCTTCTGCCAGCGCTAACTGGCATTGTAACCAATCTTTTTTGGGAATCCAGGGTTGATAAAGTCGGTCAAAGTACTGCAATAACTGGTCTAATGCTTTTAGGTCACCCTTAACCGTAAAAGTACTTTTCTTGGCGACTGTCAACTGTTCAAAGCCTCTTAGATCGACTAAGGTTGAATCAATACCGCTAGAGTATAGCTTCTTTTGAGTATTAGTCCAGTCGAACTGGAGTATCATTCTACTGATTTGATCGCTGATTGATTTTCAATCCAATTATCTCACTGTCTTAGTGATGTCAACTGTCGATCCAAAAAATTTAAGTTGGGATTTCAGAGGCTCGTCTAATTTTCTATCTTCACATACCTCACTTTTACATCGATCCGCTATGGTAAAAATACTGGTTATCGACGACGATCGCACCATTCAAGTTTTACTGCAAAGAACACTCGCCCAATGCGGTTATGAGGCGATCTTAGCCAGCAACGGCGAAGAGGGTTTGGAAAAGGCGCGACGAATCCACCCAGGGTTAGTCATTTGCGATTGGTTGATGCCAGGAATGAACGGACTAGAAGTCTGTCGTCAGATTAAAGCCATGCCAGAACTGGCCACAACTTTTTTTATCTTGCTTACGTCGTTGGGAACAGTTGACGATCGCGTCAAGGGATTAGATGCGGGAGCGGATGATTTTTTGTGTAAACCCATTGAAATGAATGAGTTAAAGGCACGAGTTAGGGCAGGTTTGAGGCTGCATCAACTCAGTCGCGATCTCCAAATTCAAAAACAACTGCTAGAGGCGGAATTGGCAGAAGCGGCAGAATACGTCAGTTCTATTTTGCCCGAACCTTTGAGCGATCCCGCGATTACCATTGACGTTCGCTTCATCCCTTCGCGCCAACTGGGGGGCGATAGTTTTGATTATTATTGGCTCGATAGCGATCACTTAGCCCTCTATTTACTCGATGTTTCTGGACATGGTTTGCGGGCTGCTTTGCCCTCCCTTGCTGTGATTAATTTATTGCGATCGCGAGGGCTAAATCAAGTCAACTATTATCGCCCTAGTGAAGTGTTGCGCGGGTTAAATCGAACCTTTCAAATGACTCATCGCAACGACAAATATTTCACCATTTGGTATGGAGTTTACGATCGCAAGAAACGCCAATTAATTTACTCTAGTGCCGGACATCCTCCTGCTGTTTTCCTCTCTTTCGATCGGGAAGGAAAGATCGTCGATCGACCTCTAAAAACACCTGGATTTCCTATCGGAATGTTTACTGAGTCCGAATATACTGATGCTGAATGTCAGATTGATGCTTGCTCTAGTCTTTATATTTTCAGCGATGGGATCTATGAAATCGACCGCTCTGACGGCAAGATTTGGGGACTAAAAGAATTCATCAAGCTCTTGAAAATTTATCAGGTCATGCCCGGTCATAATCTAGATTTACTTTTAAATTATATCCAAAATTGGCATAATAAAAAACAATTTAATGACGATCTGGCCATCATGCAAATTGATTTTAATTAGGGGTTTCCTGAGTGTCCTGAATCGTTTGGAAAACTCTCGATCAGTTTTTCTTCTAATTCTTCAAAACTTGAAAAAATCTCAAAAACTCGATCCATACTCGTTAATTCAAATAACATTTTGATTTGCTCATTAATCGAACAGATAAAAAGCTCGGCTCCAGCAGAACGAACGGTTTTAAGAGAGATAACCAAAGCCCCCAAACCCGAACTATCCATAAAGGTAACATCTTTAAAATCAATAACGATCCAATCGGCTTGGCCTTCAACCAGTTCGCTAATCTCTTGACGAAATTGACTTGTTTTTGTGCTATCTAAGATCCCAGAGGGCTGAACAACTTTAATAATAGGACTCATCGACTGAATAATTAACTGAAGATTAGAAATCATTTTATGTTAATTTATTAAACTTATAGCAACTGTTGGAACTAAAATAAATGGATTCCTATGATGTCATTATTATTGGTGCGGGTCACAATGGATTAGTTTGCGCTGCTTACTTGCTCAAAGCAGGCTATCGCGTCCTCCTCCTGGAAAAGCGTCCAGTCCCAGGTGGAGCCGCCACCACAGAAGAAGCCATGCCAAAAGAAGCGCCTGGATTCAAGTTTAACCTTTGCGCGATCGACCATGAATTTATTTTTCTCGGCCCCGTCATCGAGGAATTAGAACTCAAGAAATACGGCTTAGAATATCTCTACTGCGATCCAACGGTATTTTGCCCTCATCCTGACGGCAAGTATTTCTTGGCACATCAATCGGTAGAGAAAACTTGTGCAGAGATTGCTCGTTACAGCCAACGGGATGCCGAAAAATACGCCGAATTTATCCAATATTGGTCGCGTTTGATGGGAGCGATCGCGCCGCTATTCAACGTTCCCCCTCAAGCGCTGGTCGAGATTGCACGAAGTTACGACCGAAAAAGTCTGAAAGCGGTTTTAGATATCGCTGGTTCTCGCAAAAAGGCGCTCGATTTCATTCGCACGATGATTAGTTCCCCTGAAGACTTGCTCAACGAGTGGTTCGACAGCGAAATTGTCAAAGCTCCCCTAGCACGACTGGCAGCGGAAATAGGCGCACCCCCTTCTCAAAAAGGCATTGCTGTAGGCGTGATGATGATGGCGATGCGTCACAATCCAGGCATGGCAAGACCTCGCGGCGGCACGGGAGCGCTGACTCAAGCGTTGGTTAAGTTAGTCCAAAGTCAAGGCGGGGTCATCTTAACCGAACAAACGGTCAAGCAAGTCATAGTTGAAGAGGGCCGCGCTGTAGGGGTGCGAGTCGCTGGCGGGACGGAATATCTCGCTAAAAAGGGAGTCATTTCTAATATTGATGCTCAACGCCTGTTCCTTCAGTTAGTAGATAAGGCTGATGTAGACGATGCCGATCACGAATTGAGAGAGAGAATAGAGCGCAAAATTGTCAATAATAACGAAACAATTCTTAAAATTGACTGTGCCCTATCAGAAGCGCCTCGTTTTGAAGCTTACGATCATCGCGATGAATATTTAATCGGAACGATATTAATTGCGGACTCAGTTAGGCACGTAGAAAAAGCGCACGCTTTGACAATTATGGGGGAAATTCCTGATGAAAACCCCTCGATTTATTTGGATGTTCCTACTAGGTTAGATCCTTCGATGGCACCGGAAGGAAAGCATACATTATGGATTGAATTTTTTGCCCCTTATCAGATTGCCGGGAAGGAAGGAACGGGATTAAACGGGACAGGTTGGACAGACGAACTTAAAAATAAAGTTGCCGATCGCGTCCTTGATAAACTAGCAGAATATGCCCCCAATCTTAAAAAAGCGATTATTGCGAGGCGGGTAGAAAGTCCGGCAGAATTAGGGGAAAGATTGGGAGCTTATAAAGGCAATTATTATCACATTGATATGACTCTAGACCAGATGATTTTCCTGCGTCCTTTACCGGAAATTGCCAACTACACGACACCGATTAAAGGGTTATATCTGACCGGTGCGGGAACCCATCCAGGCGGTTCGATTTCGGGAATGCCGGGACGAAATTGTGCCCAAGTTTTTTTGCGATCGCAAGAACCAATTAAATCTTTTTTGAAGTCAATTTTGGGAAGTTTTTAAAATCCTTCCCGAAGATTATTTTCTCTGACTTTCTCGTAGCGCTTCTAGATAATCTATTGCTGCCTCTAACTTGCTGTCATAAGAATAAGAAAATTCCTCAAACCAGATTCCTTCTTCAGAACGAGGATTTAAATTCTTTAACCACTCTTGAGCTTGCTGTTTTAGCGCCTGTCGTCTTCGCTGTCGCCGTTGTTCTTCTAAGCGTTGTTGCTCGATGAGTTCTTGTTGTTTGCGTTGTTGTTCTAAGCGTTCTCGTTCCCGATATTCTGCTTTTACGTCCTGTAATAACTGATTATCTGGCAAGGGTTTATCTTGATGTTTAAAAACTTGGCTTTTTGAATCAGTTGATTGTAAAGACTGTGGCAAAGAACTGCGAGGATTCTCAATTTCAGCCTTAACTTCTGCTAATAAATTATCTATGGGCGAGGGAGACTGAAGCGGCGATCGCGTTAACTTTTCTGGAGAAGGCGGCGCTACAGGTAATGGTTGCTGAGGTTGTTCTTTCTGTGTGTACTCAGCTTTCAGTTGAGCTAATAATTTCTCCATTTCATTCATAACTTTACCCTTACGCTAGTAGTTCGCCACACCAATTTTGATAGGCTTATGTTTCAACGAAACCCTGTAGAGACGTAGCAATGCTACGTCTCTACGTCTCTACATTGTCATAATCTCTGTGGTGGAGTACTAGTCAATTGATTGAACTAACTGATTACTGATTACTGATTACTGATTACTGACAACTGATACTAATCAGCGATAGCGTTGAGCAACACTTCAGTAAGAGTCAAATTTTCCATATCATCCATCGTCACAGTATCGACAATATCAAATTTTGCCCCGACACTTTGCATCTCATCGTCTAATGCTTTAAGAAATCGACTGGCATCGGGATCTTGCCCAATTTGAAGAAAAGAAATCGCCAGTTCTTCATCTCGATCCATTCGGCGCGATGCCTCAACAATAACTCGCATCACCGCTTTGCGATCGTCGGGTTCGCCATCAGTAACGACTAAAATAATCTCTCCATTGGCTTTTGCCTGTCCGGTTGCTTTGCGCTCAAAATAATTGTTAACAGCATCCTGCAAAACCCCTGCCAGATTGGTACTTCCCAGAGGTTCGTTTTCTTTAAAAATTTGTTGGACTTTGCTCGCCGTTACATTTTCGTAGCGCTTAAACCGACCCGAAAACCTTAAAAACGTGAGCGAGAGTTAGCCAGTCCGTTTTAACGGCTGGTAGTC
>CAYTUO010000073.1:0-14212 GCA_964441015.1 uncultured Pleurocapsa sp. | reverse complement strand
ATTTTTAATGACTGCTGTACCCATCCGTTCTTTAACTCGCTGAAAGGGTAAAACCGCTTTTAGCGCGGGGTCAGTGACGAGAATTTTAGAGACTTTATGCGATCGCCCAAAATGCTCTAATTTAAACAATGATAAAGTCATTATGTTTTGCCATGTCCGATTCCCAAGCAGTAAACGCCGCCGTTGCCAAACTCTATAATACCTATCCCTTTCCTCCAGATCCGCTTTCAGACGAACCGCCACCAGGATATAACTGGCGCTGGAATTGGATAGCAGCCTACAACTTCTGCACAGGTCAAAAACCCTCACGTCATAATATTCGCATTCTCGATGCAGGATGTGGTACGGGTTCAGGAACGGATTACTTGATTTACCTCAATCCCCAAGCAGAAATTGTGGCGATCGATTTGAGCGAAAAAGCGCTAGAAGTCGCTAAAGAACGCTGTCACCGTTCGGGAGTGCTGAAAAATCGCGCCAAATCAGTCGATTTTCACCTGCTCAAGCTTGAAGAAGCCACTCAATTGCCAGGACAATTCGATCTTATCAACTGCGTAGGAGTCTTGCATCACTTACCCAATCCTATCAAAGGCATTCAAGCGCTTGCAGAAAAATTAGCCCCAGGCGGGTTACTGCATATTTTCGTCTACGCGGAGTTAGGACGGTGGGAAATTCAGCTAACGCAAAAAGCGATCGCGCTTTTGCAAGGAGATCAACGGGGGGATTATCGCGATGGCGTATTTGTCGGTCGTCAAATCTTTGCCAGTCTGCCGGAAAATAATCGACTCTTTAAGCGAGAAAAAGAACGTTGGTCGTTAGAAAACTATCGGGACGAATCCTTTGCCGATATGTATGTCCATCCCCAAGAAATTGATTACAATGTCGAGACACTATTTGAGTTAATTGAGGCTTCTGGATTAGAGTTGATCGGCTTTTCCAACCCCCAATACTGGCAATTAGAACGGTTGCTTGGGAAGTCGCCAGAGTTAATGGATAGGTCCAAAAAACTGAGCGATCGCGATCGCTACCGACTGATCGAACTGCTAGATCCTGAAATTACCCATTACGAGTTTTTCCTGGGAAAACCGCCTCTAGTCAAAACCGATTGGTCAGTTGATGCTACCTTACTAGCAGCCATTCCCGAACGCCACCCCTGCATGACGGGTTATCCGGGTCAAAGCTTTCTCGACTACAACTATCAACCCGTTTTCTTGTCAGAAGTGGAATTTGCCTTTTTACAAGCTTGCGATGCTAATATCTCCCAAGGGCGCACAGTAGGAGAGATCTTAAAAGAGGTTCAACTGGATTTGGATGCAGTGCGATCGCTCCAACAACGACAGTTAATTATCCTAAACCTCAATTAGAGGCGATTTGAACCTCCTTTAACTTTCAATTACCAGTAAAGGCAGGAAATAAATCGCGGGGAAAATCCTCCGCAGAAAGACAAGTTTCCATCGCGTTTGCTGGTGATATACCTGAAACCTCCTCGCTCACAGCGATGACACACTTTGAATAGCGACCCGGCAAAAGACTCCGGCGACAAGAATCTAGTGCTATCAGGGGATAGGTTTCTGCATCCGTCATCGTTGGCGATTCTGGTGAGGGTGCGCTATTAGCTTCTCCTGTTTCGCCTTGAGAGACTGAATCCATTGCTTTAGTTTGATTGGTCTCTTCGGGTTTAGGCGTAGTTTCTGGCTTGTTGGTTTGGGGTTGAGGAGGAGACTCAAGAGTCCGTGCATAAATATCCACGACGCAGTTACCCAGATCGACAGGTCTTCTGACGCGATAGCAGGCTTTGAGAGCATCGTCAGCTTGGATAGGAGTATTGTCTTGGATCTTGCTGACACAGGCTGATAATTCTTTGGGAATTAAGGCATCCGAACAAGCTATCCCTGCTTGCTCTTGAGAAACTCCACTATCGCTGAGTTCGTTAATGCAATCATTAAATTCATTGGCATTAGCCGGACGAATAGGGAGCGATAGGGCTAAGAAAATCGTGGGCAAAGCAACGATAGCGGTTAAACGAACAGTATAATTTAAGAAACTTTTCATGACGGTTCAATAATCGCGAATCGTAATTAGAAAAAATCAAGGAGATTTTAACAAACCTTGCTAGAAATTTCTTAAGTTAACAAGATATTGACCAAAATCTAAATAATTGATTAAGAGATTGTAGAATGAAAAACTGAACGTATTGTAAACTGCGATACCCTCAAAAAAGATATCTGAAGTCTGAGCGCAATTTAAGATTTATGGAAACTCAACATCTGACCCCGCAAAAACCGATAAACGAGCGTACTCCAGAATTCAGACTTCAGACTTCAGCGTTTAGTTGGCCGGGTTTAATTGAGACTTATCGCCCCTATCTTCCCGTGAGCGATGCGACACCAGTCGTCACCTTACTCGAAGGAAATACCCCTCTGATTCCTGTTCCCTATATTTCTCAACAGATTGGTCGCAAAGTCAAAGTTTTTGTCAAATACGACGGCTTAAATCCCACGGGAAGCTTTAAAGATAGAGGCATGACGATGGCGATTTCTAAAGCCAAGGAAGCGGGAGCCAAAGCCGTTATCTGTGCGAGTACGGGAAATACGTCTGCCTCTGCTGCTGCCTATGCTCGCCGTGCCGGAATGCGGGCGTTTGTCTTGATTCCCGATGGGTACGTTGCCTTGGGAAAATTAGCTCAGGCGTTGGTCTATGGGGCAGAAGTCATTGCCGTTAACGGGAATTTTGACCAAGCTTTAACAATTGTGCGGCAACTATCAGAAAATTATCCCATTACCCTTGTCAATTCAGTCAATCCCTATCGATTAGAGGGACAAAAAACCGCCGCATTTGAGATTGTCGATGTCTTAGGAAACGCACCAGATTGGCTGTGCATTCCAGTCGGCAACGCCGGGAATATTAGCGCTTATTGGATGGGATTTTGTCAGTATCATCAACAAAACAAGTGCGATCGCTTGCCAAAAATGATGGGATTTCAAGCAGCCGGATCGGCTCCCTTAATTAGCGGACATCCCATCGCCCATCCAGAAACGATCGCCACCGCCATTCGCATCGGCAATCCTGTTAACTGGGAAAAAGCTGTAGCTGCCCAAGAAGCGAGTCAAGGGGAGTTTAATGCCGTTACGGATGCAGAGATTTTAGAGGCCTATCGCCTCCTAGCGTCTCATGAAGGAATTTTTTGCGAACCGGCAAGTGCTGCTTCGGTAGCAGGTTTATTGAAAGTACGCGATCGCGTTCCCACTCAAGCAACGGTGGTATGCGTCCTGACAGGCAATGGACTCAAAGATCCCGATTGTGCCATTGGGAATAGCAATAATGCCGTTAAACCAGGAATTGCACCCGATTTATCAGCAGTCGCAAAAGTTATGGGATTTTAGTCTTGAAAAAGTCCTCAAAAGAATAAGTTAACTGTGGAACAGCTTACCCGTTGTAAGGGGCAACCTTTGGCAATATTCTGATAACTATAGGACAACTCAAAAAATAAGCGCTGGTCATTCAGTGGTTTAAAAGCCAAAAGATAGTTAATCACAGTTAATAAAGGCTGAAGACAATGGGACAATATCAGAAACCAACGGTCGTAATCACAGGAACCTCTTCGGGGGTTGGTTTGTACGCAGCAAAAGCCCTTGCCAATAGGGGCTGGTATGTGGTAAAGGCTTGTCGGGATTTAGCAAAAACGGAAAAAGCTGCCCAAGCTGTAGGAATACCGAAGGACAACTACACCATTATCCGTCTCGACTTAGGCGATTTGGTGAGCGTTCGACAATTTGTCAAGGACTTCAGGGCAACTGGTAGATCCCTAGAGGCTTTAGTGTGCAATGCCGCCATTTATATGCCCTTATTAAAGGAACCCTTGCGCTCCGCAGAAGGATACGAATTGAGCATGGCAACTAATCACCTGGGTCATTTTCTGCTGTGCAACCTCTTGCTTGAGGATCTGAAGAACTCACCAGCCCCAGATCGCAGGCTAGTCATTTTGGGAACCGTAACGCACAATCCTGACGAACTAGGAGGCAAGGTTTATCCGCGCCCAGACTTAGGAAATCTAGAGGGCTTTGCCGCAGGTTTTCAAGCGCCTATCTCGATGATTGACGGCAAGAGGTTTGAATCCGTCAAGGCTTACAAAGACAGCAAGGTTTGCAATGTGCTGACTATGCGGGAGCTACATCGGCGCTATCACGAATCTACTGGGATTACTTTCAGTTCTCTCTATCCTGGGTGCGTTGCCGATACTCCCCTATTCCGAAACCACTATCCTTTGTTTCAGAAACTCTTCCCATTGTTTCAGAAGTACATCACTGGGGGATATGTGTCTCAGGAGTTGGCTGGCGAACGGCTTGCGGCGGTGGTTGCCGATCCAGAGTACAAACAATCCGGTTCCTATTGGAGTTGGGGAAATCGTCAGAAGAAAGAGCGCAAAGCGTTTGTGCAAAAGGTTTCTCCCCAAGCCCGCGATGATGCTAGGGCTGAGCGGATGTGGGATCTGAGCGCTAAGTTGGTTGGACTTGCTTAATCTCTAACGACTATAACGTTATTGAGCGTAATGCTCACAACCGAGCTAGTAAGATGGGCTAAGCCCATCCTACTGGGTGAAATTTACCTTGGCCTGCGGGCATCTTTGGTAAACTCCAGAATTTCAATGGCAGCGCGATCGCAAACCCCGATCTCTCCCAAGCAAGAACGCATTTGCTGATAATCAGCGCTAGTTTTTTGGCGGCGTTCACTATTGAGCAACAGTTCTAGGGATTCTTGAACGATCCGTTCTGGTGTAGCTTCTTCTTGTAGGAGTTCTGGCACGATTGGCTTCATGAGGACTAAGTTAGGGGGAGACATGAAGGGAATGGAGAAATTCAGTAATTTTCGGGCGATCCACATGGTCAAGGGATGAACCCGATAGAGAACGACTTGAGGAACGTTGAGTAAAGCAATTTCGAGGTTAACCGTTCCCGACTTGGTAATGGCTAAATCGGCGGCTGTGATCGCTTCTAGCGTCTTTCCTGCTATTAAAGTTGCCTGCAATCCATACGCTTGAACGGCTGCTTCAATGGCAGTGCGATAGGCTTCTAAAGAGACAGGAATCCAGAAATGCACTTGGGGTAACTTGGCTTGAATTTGCTTAGCTGCTTCACAGATGACGGGGAGAAGGTATTTTAACTCTTGTTTGCGGGAAGCAGGCAGAAGAGTAATGACCAAGCGATCGGGTTCGATTCCCAATAATTGACGCGCTTTCTCTCGATTAGGTGCCGTTTGGATGCGATCTAAGAGGGGATGGCCTACCCAACTGACCGATGCGCCTTTTTCTTGAAAATAACGGGCTTCACCTGGGAAAATCGCCAACAAGCGATCGCTTATTTTGAGCAATTGTTGGGTATTTTGGGGCGTAGGCGACCAAACCCAATCTTGGGGGGCAATGTAATAAATAATGGGAACTTGCGGCAAATGCTGGCGAACGTAACTACCAATGACTAAATTCGGACCGACATAATCAATTAATACTAATAAATCGGGCGGATTTTGCAGTAAATACCGTTTGGCACGACGCTGGATTTTCAAGGTAGGTAACACAAAAGGCAACGATTCGAGCAACCCCATCGAACCAATACTCGTCGTATTTCCCAGTAAGGTTACCCCTGCTGCTGCCATGCGATCGCCACCCAAGGCAAAAATTTCTAAGTCTATATTTCTAGCTGCCGCTTGGCGTTTAAGGGCATCCACCAACATTGCCCCTTGCAAATCCCCAGAAACCTCTCCTGTACTGATAAAAATACGCATGGTGATTGGTGATTGGTGATTGGTGATTGGTGATTGGTGATTGGTGACTGGTGACTGGTGATTGGGACATTCTCCCCCTTCTGCCTTCTGCTTATCGCGCCTCTGCCTTTTGATAACTGATAACTGATAACTGATAACTGATAACTGATAACTGATCACTGATCACTGATCACTGATCACTGTTTCTATCCCTTCCCTGGAATTGGCCCTCGCCGTCCTTCACCGGAAATAGACGACTGCAAGAAGCGGCGAAGGTGTTGGATGTAGTCGTTATGAGGCAGTAATTCTATTTGTTCTAAAGCTTCCTGAAGTGTTATCCCAGAACGATAGAGAAGACGAAACGCTTTTTTGAGATGTCCGATTTCTTCGGAACTTAAACCCGCTCGTTGCAGACCAACTAAATTGAGCGATCGCACTCTTGAAGGATTTCCTTCTACTATCGTATAGGGCGGTACGTCTCGCTCGATCCGACTCATTCCGCCAACCATTGCTAGACTGCCAATATGGACAAATTGATGTACTCCCAATACTCCACTAATCCTGGCTTTTGACTCAATGTGAATGTGGCCGGCTAAGGCTACTGTATTAGCAATAATAACCTCATCTTCAATGATGCAGTTATGGGCAACGTGGGCATAAGCCATCAGTAGATTATTATTGCCAATTATGGTGGCTTCTCCTTCATCTGTTGCTCGATTAATCGTTACATATTCGCGAATTTGATTATTATTACCAATTTTTACCCAGCTAGCTGCTCCCTTGTATTTTAAGTCTTGAGGTTCTGAACCAATAACGGCCCCAGGAAAGATACGATTGTCTTCTCCAATTTCCGTCGGGCCCTCAATGACAACATGGGCACCAATATTAGTTTGGGCACCGACAATTACTTTTTCTCCGATTATTGCGTAGGGGCCGACTCGAACGGTGGGATGTAATTCTGCTTTGGGATGAACAACAGCCGTGGGATGAATTAACGTATTCAAGGGAGCATCTCCGATGCTTGGATAAGTCAGCATTGAATCAAGTAATAGCGTAGATCGAGTTGCCGTCACAAAGAATGGGTGATCGGACAGTCGAGTTCTTGAAACATTATCTTATATCGATGACGAAAGTGGTGGGCTACAAGATGCCAGAAGAGCCAATTAAGATTTTTAATTAATCTTAGAACGAAGAAAATGCTGGAGCGTTATTTGAAAAGATGAGAGTGAAAATAATTTCGCAACTGTTCTAGTGCCCGATGAGTGGGATTTAAAAAATGCTGATTTAATGGATTAAGAATGGCGGAAAAAGGAACGATTTCTAATACGCTATTACTGTAGGCGATCGCTTCTAATTCTTGCACAAAATCTGGAGTCCATCGATTCTGTTGAACGGGTAGATTTTGTTTTTGTAACCACTCGATCAGTTGCGATCGCACAATCCCTGGCAATAGCTTTTCCTCTAAAGTAGGAGTCCACCAGCAACCGGATTTCCATCCCCAAAGATTTCCTGTACTGGTTTCTAACCAATTTCCTTGTTCGTCAATCAAAACTGCTTCTTTTGCTCCTAATTTTTGCGCTTTTTGTAGAGCCATCCAAGCACTCAAATAATTACCTGTTTTATGAATAGCAAGAGAGCGTTGATAGATGGGTTCATTAGCTACCCATCCGACGATTCCTTTTTGTTGGCGTTCTTTTAAATCTTTGGGTAACCAACGTCCGATAATTAACTCTCGTCCATCAGCAAAAATAGCGATTCTTAGAACAGGATAATATGCAATTAAAATTTTTGCTCCCTGTCGTAATCTTTCCCAGTTTGGAGATTCCCATTCAAATGCTTGTAAACTTTTTTGTAGGCGATCGCAGTGCAATGTCCAATGGGTTAAAGGATGAGCGATCGATTGTTGATAGACGCGCAGGGTGGTAAATACTGTCGCCCCGTATAATAATCCAGTATCGGTAATATTAATTGACAGCGTATCGTCCTCAATTAGTTCTCCGTTATACCAAAACATTTAGTTAATTTTTTACCCCAAAAATGCATTTAGAGTTACTTCACATCTTTTCGTTTTTGTAAAAAGAAGGTTACGACTAAATATATAACTGCATTCAGTAATAAAATACCCCAATTTAGCATCAGGTTTTTTCCAGTTGGATCGTAAACGGGCGAACCTTCAAAGGGTTGAGTAATTTTAGTGCCATCGAATAAAATAATCGGTTCGGAAACCATTTTATTAACATCAACTAATATGCCATACGCCCCAATTGACCAGCGACTTAACATTAGCCAAGAAATATATTTACCAATTTCCTCCATGTTAAATAATACCCCAGAGAAAATAATTTGAGGTAGCAATAAGATCGGAAGTGCGCTATTGGCTTGAGTGATATTTCTAACGCTAGCTGATACCATCAATCCTAGACTAATTGAAGTTACTATAGTCAAAAATGTTGTTATTTCTGTTCCTATAAACCAAGGGATTAAGTTAGATTCAGGAGATTTAAAGCTCAATAAAATTGCCAGAGAAATTAATAAAGTTTGTAAAAATGCCAATCCCCCAAGAACTAAAACTTTAGAGCCTAAGTAAGCAGAAAGTTCTAAGTTAACTAATCGTTCTCGCATATAGATGGCAGATTCTTTGACAATTTCTTGCAGAGAACTGGCTAATCCTACCCAAATAGCAGCACAAGTAAAAACAAATAAAACTCGTAAGGCTAAAGGCGCTAAACTTGGGTCATTTCCTGAACCGAGAATCAAGGGTTCTTTATCTTGAATTGCAAGATTAATTAAACTAATTCCAATGGGTGCAGTGAATAAAGATAGACCTAAATTAATCCGATCTCTTAAGAGAATTTGCCAGTAGCGCTTGGTTAAAATGAATAGTTGTTGCCAGAGCGATCGCTTAACTTTTTGCGGAGAAAATTCATTGTCTGGCTGGATTTGAATCAGGCGATTTTCAAGATAATTTTGATAATAACTAGACTGACGAAATCTTTCTGCTTCCTGGATAACTATTTCTGGGTTTTCCAATTTGATATAAATATCGGCAAAATCCCCACTAGAGATTTCAAAAAAGTTAATAGCTTCTTTTGGAGAACCAAAGTAACAGAGATTTCCTCCTACTCCTAAAAAGACCAAGCGATCGCACAAAGTAATATTGGTCGTTGCATGAGTGACTAAAATAATTGTTCTCCCTTCATTTGCCAAACTCCGCAACAGTTGCATCATCTTTTTATCCAATCCCGGATCGAGTCCAGAAGTTGGTTCGTCTAGGAAAAATAACTTAGGATCGGCTAATAATTCTACGCCAATACTAACTCGTTTAATCTGTCCTCCGCTTAAATTTTTAACTAAAGTCTCTCGACGATCTAATAAATCAATTTGAATTAAGGTTTGTTGAACGACTTCTTCTATATTGAGATCGGGAGGAAGCCTCAATTGAGCAGCATAAGTCAAAACTTCTTCTACCTTCAACTCTTTATGAACAATGTCTTCTTGAGGGACATAACCAATTAAGTTACGATAGATATTAAAATTTTGTTGTAGATTTTCGCCATTCAAATAAACCGTTCCTGCTGTGGTTGATTCGATCCCTAATAAAGTTTTTAATAAAGTCGATTTTCCCGTCCCACTTCCCCCAACTAAAGCGACAAATTGTCCTGGTTCAATAGGCAAAGAAATATTATTTAAGATTTTGAATTCTCGATAATTTTTATCCCTAACAACTCGTACCAAATGTTCGGCATCTAAGCGAATATTATCTCCGCGATCGACTAAAGCTAACTCATCGCCTTGCAAAACTAATGTATAGGGGCCAATCCGAATCGTTGCATCGGCAGAAAGAACAGCAGAATCTTTGACTTTTTGTCCGTTCACAAAAATGCCATTGGTGCTGTAATCAGACAAAATATAACGCCCTTGATTATCAGTATCAATAACCGCATGGCGGCGGGATATTGTAGGAGCATCTAAGTATAAATTGGCATCAGGATCTCGTCCTAAAGTCACCGATCTATTTTTCAGAGAAATAAAGCGTTGTTTGGGTGGATTAACTAATTGAGGACTATTGGGGTTAAAGTAGGTAATGAGAATCCAACTTTTGGGATTTTGTCCGATTTTTATCTCACTACCGTGGTGTAAGCGATAGCCATTTTTTGGAGTAATTAGAGTATTGTTGCTAAATAATCGATTCGTACTGGGATTATTGCCATCTCCATCGTAAATATAATAGTCATTATCGACTTTGCGAAAACAAGCTTGAGTGCGACTGACAACTGTCCAACGTTCGGGAACGATTAAATCAGCTTGTTGAGGATCTCGCCCTAATTTATGAAAACGTCCCCTTAAATCTAGAGAAAGACGTTCTCCTTGTTTATCTAAAATAATATAGGGATTTTTGCTGAGAACTGTTGCTGGAACAGAGCGATCGGTCATTTTAAAAAGATAGATCTATTTAGCATCAAAAATCTTCTCCTAATAGCCGATTGTAATATTCTTGGCAAGCTCAACGTCACAATTTTTAAAGACTTGATGCCACTCGTTAACGCTAAGATGGAAAGAGTGTCTAAAATTTTGAGCCGCCAACTGTCCAAAAGCTCTGACCTGCTAGTATCTATTACTCAATATTTATTCCAATGGTTAAAACTCCGATTTCCTCAACGCAAAAACTTTCTAAGGTAGAAGGAATTAAAGAGCGCAGCAATTTTTTAAGAGAACCTTTAGCAAGCCAACTAGGAGAAGATACTACCCACTTTAGCGAAGATGCCGTTCAAATTCTCAAATTTCACGGCTCTTATCAACAAGATAATCGGGATAACCGAGTCAAAGGACAGGAAAAAGACTATCAATTCATGTTGCGTACTAGAAGTCCAGGAGGATTCGTTCCAGCGCAACTTTATCTCACCTTGGATCGCCTTGCAGATGAATACGGCAATCATACGCTTCGCATCACGACTCGTCAGGGATTTCAACTTCACGGCATTCTCAAAAAGAACCTCAAGGCAACACTTTCTGCAATCTTGCAAAATATGGGTTCGACATTGGGCGCTTGCGGCGACATCAATCGCAACGTCATGGCACCGCCTGTCCCTTACAAAAACCGTCCAGAGTATCAGTATGCCTGGGAATATGCCAACCATGTCGCCGATTTACTGAGTCCCCAAACGGGTGCCTATTACGAAATTTGGCTCGATGGAGAGAAGGTCATCAGTGCCGAAGAAGCCCCGGAAGTGAAAGCAGCAAGAGGGCGCAACCTCAACGGAACGACCTTCCCCGATAAAGAAGAGCCAATCTATGGGGAACATTATATGCCCCGCAAGTTCAAATGTTGCGTCACCGTTCCTGGGGATAATTCCGTCGATCTCTACACCAATGACGTTACCTTAGTGGTCATCACCAACCAACAAGGAGAATTAGAAGGATTCAATGTTTTTGCTGGCGGAGGATTGGGGCGCACCCACAATAAAGAAGAAACCTTTCCTCGGATGGCAGATCCCATCGGTTACGTAGCCAAAGAAGATGTCTATGACTTGGTGAAAGCCATTGTTGCCACCCAGAGAGATTATGGCGATCGCGCGAATCGTCGTCATGCCAGAATGAAATATCTTCTCGAAGATTGGGGTGTAGAGAAATTCCGCGCCAAGGTAGAAGAGTACTTCGGGAAAACATTAGATCCCTTCAAATCCCTACCAGCTTGGAAATATCAAGATTACCTGGGTTGGAACGATCAAGGAGACGGCAAACTATTTTTGGGAATTTCCATCGAAAACGGTCGCATCAAAGATGAAGGTAGTTTTCAATTAAAGACTGCTTTGCGGGAAATTGTCGAAAAGTTTAACCTTCCTATGCGACTGACTCCCAACCACAACGTCATTCTCTACGAGATCGAGCCATCGCAAAAATCGCTCATTGAAGACATCCTACACCAACACGGCATCATTACCGATCCCCAGGAAATCGACCCGCTAGTACGCTATTCGATGGCTTGCCCTGCCCTTCCCACCTGCGGACTGGCCATTGCAGAATCCGAACGGGCGCTTCCTGGAATTATAGACCGCATTCGGGCGCTCCTCAATAAACTGGGCATGGAAAAGGAACACTTTGTCATCCGCATGACCGGTTGCCCTAATGGATGCGCTAGACCATACATGGCAGAATTAGGATTTGTCGGCAGTTTTCCTGATGCTTATCAAATTTGGTTAGGCGGAACACCCGATCAAACCAAACTGGCGCAAGTGTATGAAGAGAAACTGCCGATTAAAGATTTAGAAACCTTTTTCGAGCCAATTTTTCTTTACTTCAAGCAAAATAAGCAATCGGGTGAAAGTTTTGGCCAGTTTTGCGATCGCGTCGGTTTTGAGTCTCTGCGCGAGTTTTCCGCCTCCTACGAATTGGGAAGCTATACCTTGTCAGCTAAACCCCGCAGAATTCGCAAGCATCAAAATCGGATCAGCATTCGCGATGAAATGTTTGTCCGCCTCAAAGAAGCTGCAACCAAGGAAGGCAAACCAATGAATCAAATCGTTGCTGAGGCGCTAGAAGCTTATTTGGCCAATCAGTAAATTTACAGGAAAAAGGGAAAAGGTAGCGGGAGAGTCTCAATTGTTTAATTCTTTATTACCTTTTTCCCTGCTACACCAAAGAAATTTTATAGGGTGCGTCGCCCTACATTAATTATCTGAAATTCGTAGTTAGGCTTTAGCTTTTACCAGATTGGGATTTTGCGCTCCTTGCACAACTACAAACAAACCTATTATTAGACGCTTTCTCCACAGCAATCGACTAGATAACACATAGCGCGAAAACGCAGTCCCACTAATTGCTCGTAAAAAGGATTGAGCTTGCATAGAGGCGGAATATGGGCTATTTTGTGACCAAAAAGTTGAATATCTCGCTCAAAAGGACATTGAACTGGAATAACTTTACAGAGAAAGCGGGCTAAATTGCGATCGCAAATCTCAATTGCATCAAGCCACTGGCGCACGATGTCCAGCCAAGTGAAAATATGTTTAACGGGGAGAGAAAATGTAGCTTGACGTGACTGGTGTTGGGAAATGTTTGAGTGAATCATGCTCATAAACCAAGAACAGCTACGCGACTCTCGATTGATAAAAGCTATTCTTAGTTCCCACGATACGCAGATGGTTTTAGAGTTGGTTCAAGGAATAAAGAAGATTTCTGCCTTTTGTATGAAGATTTGATGAAGCGCTAATTTTCATAATTGCTAAACATCCACCTGTACTAATAATGTCTACCTATTCAAAAATTGCATGGACAGCGTAACAGAAGATATCAAGCATTCCAGTCAAGGAAAGACCTCTGTTTCCCTCTGGATAGGGATAATTGCCCTCGTTTACCTATTGATCGTGGCGGTAGGGACAATTAGTTTTGGTTTTAAGTCTACTACGGGTGATCGCGCTCAAGAATTGTTTCAATTTGCCACAAATCCCTTAGCTGGCTTGATTGTTGGCACCTTGACGACGGCTTTAATCCAATCTTCTAGTACTGTCACTTCTGTCATTGTTGGGTTAGTAGCAGGGGGTTTACCTGTAACCGTTGCCGTTCCGATGGTGATGGGTGCAAATATTGGTACAACTATTACCAACACCCTCGTTAGTTTAGGACACATTCGCAATCAGGAAGAGTTTAGAAGCGCCTTTGCTGCTGCGACCATTCATGATTTTTTTAATTTGATTTGCGTTCTGATTTTTCTGCCTCTGGAGATTACTACTCACTTTTTAGAAAAATTTGCCTCTTATTTTGCCAATTTTTGGATTAACCGTGCTTCTACCAGTCTCAATGGCTTCGATCTCATTCAAACAGCAACAGCCCCCTTTATCAATCTATTGAAAGCAACCACAGAGGTTTTTCCTAAACCCTTTGACAGTATTGCCCTCATTGTGATCGGTTTGGGATTGATTTTTGTCTCGATTCTGTATATGGGTAAGCTGCTAAAACTAGCGATCGCCCGACGAGCCAAGGTACTATTACGGAGTGCGATCGGTCGGGGATCTTTTGCGGGAATTTTGTCAGGGGCGATCGTCACAATGTTAGTGCAATCTTCGTCTACGACTACCAGTCTGATCGTGCCACTAGCAGGAACGGGTTTGTTAACCCTAGAAGAAGTTTACCCCTTTACCTTGGGGGCGAATATCGGTACTTGCGTTACTGCCTTAATCGCAGCAACCGCCGTCTTAGATAACCACCTAGCTGCCCTGCAAATTGCCATGGTACATTTACTTTTTAATGTCACTGGAGTAACGCTAATCTATGGCACGCCTTTTTTAAGAAACTTACCCATTCTAGCGGCTCAAACCCTAGCCAAAATCGCCAGCCAACGGAAATATATCGCCTTTGTTTACATTTTGAGCGTTTTCTTTCTCGTGCCTACAATTTTGTTGGGAGTCACCTTAATGTTGGCAGGAGGCTCCCGCCATAATCTTTGATTTGGCGGTGAGAG
>CAYTUO010000072.1:8652-14220 GCA_964441015.1 uncultured Pleurocapsa sp. | reverse complement strand
ATCAAAGTGAATTAAAGAGACTCGACTGGGTATACTAACTCAAGTGGAGAAATCAATTTGTATTTCTCCATACCTTTTGGCAAAAGTTAACAAGTTTGATAATTAATTGTGGCTTCACCAACTTACTGCGATCGCACCATGACTCGCTCTCGTTCCCTGGACGTAGAAAGAACAGCAGATAAAGGATTTATCGGGTTAACGTTAGTTTTTGCCGTCGGGATTGGCTTAGTGTTACTAGCTATTGCCACCGTGATTTTTCTGCGATCGCTAAGCGCCATACAAGCCTATGGATTGGGGTTTTTGACAACTAGCGCCTGGAATCCTGTACAGGGAAGAGAAGAATACGGCGCACTACCCGTCATTTACGGAACTCTCGTCAGTTCTGCGCTTGCCTTATTCATTGCCATTCCTCTAGGCATCGGCACCGCTATCTTTCTCAGCGAGGACTTTATTCCCCTAAAAGCACGAATGCCACTGATTTTTATGGTAGAACTGTTGGCGGCAATTCCCAGTGTAGTTTATGGCTTGTGGGGAATTTTTGTCTTGATTCCTTTGCTCAAACCGGTGGGGGTGTGGCTTCATGCGAATTTGGGCTGGATTCCTCTGTTTGGTACGACTCCAGCCGGGCCGGGAATGCTGCCTGCGGGTATTGTCCTAGCCATCATGATTTTGCCGATTATTACGGCGATCTCTCGCGATTCTCTGGCTTCTCTCCCGCCGGACTTGCGACAAGCTTCGTTAGGGTTGGGGGCGACTCGTTGGGAGACAATTTTCCGCGTGCTAATTCCTGCCGCTTTTTCTGGAATCGTCGGCGGCATCATGTTAGCTTTGGGTCGCGCGATGGGCGAAACGATGGCAGTAACCATGATTATTGGGAATTCAAATAGGCTCAGTGTTTCTTTACTCGATCCGGCTAATACCATCTCTTCTTTGCTGGCGAATCAGTTTGCTGAAGCTTCGGGGATGCAAGTCTCTGCCCTCATGTATGCTGGTTTAGTTTTGATGCTGCTCACCCTAGTGGTCAATATCCTGGCAGAATACATCGTCGAGCAAGTGAAAGCGAAATATTAAATTTATTTTATTTATATGTCTAGTGAGATCGAAGAAACTGGCTACGAAAATTTGGGGGGTAGCCTCAAAAAAAAACCAAATAATCCTCGTTCCATCTTGGGAATGGTGATGACAGGCTTGGCAACTGCTTGCATGATTATCACGCTTATTCCTCTGTTTGCGGTGTTGATTTACGTCGCCGTACAGGGGCTAAGTCGTCTCAATCTGGACTTGTTTACTAAGCTTCCTCCTCCACCGGGACTGTCGGGCGGCGGTATTGCTCACGCGATTATTGGTACGCTAATAGTAGTAGGACTGGCAACGGCGATTTCTGTTCCCATTGGCGTATTAGCAGCCGTTTATTTATCAGAATTTAGTGGTGGAAACCAAATAGCTCGTTGGGTTCGTTTTGCGACTAACGTTCTCAGTGGCGTTCCTTCGATTATTGCGGGGATTTTTGCCTACGGTTTGCTGGTTGCTCCCATTTTAGGTTCGCAAGAAGGGCTTTTGGGGTTTTCTGCTCTTGCCGGGGGAGTGGCACTCTCAGTACTGATGCTGCCGACTATTATTCGCACCACTGACGAAGCTTTGCAAATCGTGCCGCAAGATATTCGCTGGGCAGCTTTTGGCATCGGTGCCTATAATTATCAGACGGTTTTGAAGGTGGTTCTTCCGGCGGCTTTACCCGCTATTTTAACTGGGGTGACGCTGGCGATCGCTCGTGCGGCAGGAGAAACTGCACCGCTCATTTTTACTGCGTTGTATTCTAACTTTTGGCCCAAAGGCGTAACTGAACCGATTGCTAGTTTAGCTGTGTTGGTTTATAACTTTGCGATCGTTCCCTTTAAACCCCAGCAAGAATTAGCATGGGCAGGGTCTTTAATTCTCGTATTTTTGGTATTAGTGACGAGCGTTTTGGCTCGCTGGGCAACTCGACAGAAAACTTATAAGTAAGAGGTCATTTTTATGGAAAGTCTTATCTCTAGTGCTAGGCAAACTGAGACGGTTCTCAAAGTAGAAAATGTCGATATCTACTACGGAAAGTTTCGAGCAGTTCGTAACGTTTCTTTAGATGTTCTAAAAAACAAGATTACGGCTTTTATTGGCCCCTCTGGTTGCGGCAAAAGCACTATTTTGAGATGTTTTAATCGCTTAAATGATTTGATTAATGGATTCCGTTTAGATGGCAAAATATCTTATCACGGACAAAATCTTTATCACTCAGAAATCGATCCCATAGAAGTGAGAAAACGGATTGGAATGGTGTTCCAAAAACCCAACCCTTTTCCTAAGTCAATTTATGACAATGTTGCCTACGGCGCTAGAGTCAACAAGTATAAAGGGGATTTAGATGAATTAGTAGAAACCTCTCTTCGTCGTGCCGCACTTTGGGATGAAGTCAAAGATAAATTAAAAGAAAGTGGATTTTCGCTGTCTGGAGGACAACAGCAGCGTTTGTGCATTGCCAGAGCGATCGCTGCTCAACCCGAAGTCTTATTGATGGACGAACCTTGCTCCGCACTCGATCCGATTTCGACTTTAAAAATAGAAGAGTTAATGCACGAACTCAAAGAAAGATACACAATTGTGATAGTCACTCACAATATGCAACAAGCGACCCGCGTTGCCGATATGACCGCATTTTACAATGCCGAAGCAACAGAAAAAGGAAACAAGGTCGGCTATCTTGTTGAGTATGACAGAACAGAGCAAATTTTTAGCGATCCTAGAGAACAAGCGACGAGAGATTATGTAAGCGGACGCTTTGGCTAAAAAGCTGTTTGTCAAGCAATATTGCTCCCCGTTTCCCTGACTGCTGACTTAAATTAAATTTATGCTATCGAATTCTTCTGGTACTGATGTCATTACCGAAGCCGTTTTAAGAGTCAAAAATGTCTCTTTTTACTATGGCTCAAATTTAGCTGTTCGAGAGGTTTCTTTAGATATTCCAGAAAAAAAAGTCGTTGCTTTTATCGGCCCTTCTGGATGTGGAAAAACTACAGTTTTGCGGTGTTTTAATCGCATGAACGATCTCATCCCAAGCGCTCGATTGGAAGGACAAATTACTTATCGAGGACGAGATATTTATGCCTCTAAAGTCGATCCGGTAGAATTGAGAAGTCGCATCGGCATGGTGTTTCAAAGACCGAATCCTTTTCCTAAATCGATTTACGAAAATATTGCCTTTGGTGTAAAGCTCAATGGTTTTCGGGACAATATGGACGAAATCGTCGAAGATTCTCTCCGAAAAGCGGCGCTCTGGGATGAAGTCAAAGATAAGCTCAAAGAAAGCGGACTTGCTCTTTCTGGCGGACAGCAACAGCGTTTGTGTATTGCGAGGGCGATCGCTATCCAACCTGAAGTCATTTTAATGGACGAACCCTGCTCCGCACTCGATCCCATCTCTACCTTGAAGGTCGAAGAATTAATTCACGAGTTGAAGCAGCAATACACCATTATTATCGTGACGCACAATATGCAGCAAGCATCGCGGGTATCCGACTACACCGCCTTCTATAATGCAGAAGCCACTACTAAAGGCGGAAAAGTAGGATATTTAGTCGAATATGACCGAACCGAAGTTATTTTCCAAAATCCTACCCAAGAAACGACAAGAGATTACGTGAGCGGCCGCTTTGGTTGATATTATTTAACTCTCTAACTTGCTCTTAACTATCGCTTGTATCTTCTTCCCATCTGCTTTTCCTTTAAGCTGCTTCATGGCAACCCCCATGACTTTACCCATCTCTTTCGGCGATGTCGCTCCCACTGAGGTAATAATCTCGTCGAGAATAGAACCGATTTCCTCATCAGACAGTTGCTTAGGCAGATAGGTTTCGATAATAGCTAGTTCCTCAGCTTCTTTGTCAGCTAAGTCATCCCGTCCCCCTTGTCGATACTGTTCGATAGATTCCCGTCGTTGTTTAGCTTGTTGGGCTAATAGTTCAATTTCTTGTTCTTCTGTGAGGCTATCTTGTCCTGTCGGACGTACAGCAACTTCTTTTTCTAATAAAGCTTTTTTGATACTTCTGACAGTTTCTAAACGAATTTTGTCTTTAGCCTTCATCGCCGACTTAATATCTTCTGCTAGGCGATCTTTGAGACTCATTAAACCAGTATCTTTTTTAGGAGAAGGTTCCTCAGTTACTTGAGAAGTTGGCTCTAATTCTTGTGCTGGCTCAATTTCTTCTACTTCTTGAGCACTAGATTTCTCAGTTACTTGAGAAGTTGGCTCTAATTCTTGTGCTGGCTCAATTTCTTCTACAGAGACGAGTTCTTCTGTTTTTTGAGGAGTAGGTTTATCATTTTTCTGTAAGTCTTCTAGCGGCTTAACGACTTCTTGTGATTCTGACGTTTCCTTAGCAATAACCTGATGATTGGGTTGAGAGATGAATGGCAATTCTTGAGGAATAAAATCAGCCGAGTATGAGAATTTCTTTTGAATGACTATTTGTCTAATCACTCCTTTATCCAAATAATTCTTACCCTTCTGTTGAGAAAATTCTACAATAGTTTCTCCTAATTTTTCCCCAACCATTTTTGCTTGCTGTAAATTGTTGAAAGAATTTTTGCTAATCTTTCTAACCAGCAGTTCCAATTCTTTATTTCCTTGGCGAGTTGATGGATTAATTCCTTTTTGGATAACGACTGTTTTAATGGTTTTTTTAAGAAGTTTTATTAGCTTCTTGCCAGTCAAGTTTGTTGGGTTCTGTTGGTTCATCTTCTCTTTGACCTTGAATTCCAGTTTCTAGTTGGGAAAGTAACTTGCAAGTTTCAGAAATCTTTTACTGTTATAGTAAAGTCCATCGATAAAGTCCAGATTAAGAAGCGATCGCTCAGACTTGTTTTTGATTGCTCATACATATAGCTGCATGACTTCTGTGATGGGCAATCGAGATTTGACACCAAGCATCAGGGAAGAAGTCTGTCCTCGATTGAAACGATCTGCCGCCGCACAAGCAATCATCGCCGCATTATCAGTACAAAGCGTGAGTGGAGGATATTGAACCTTGAGATTGTGTTCTTGAGCGGCCGCTTGTAGATACTGTCTCAGGGCGCTATTGGCTGCTACCCCACCTGCGGCAACAATGGTTTGGATACCATAATCGAGGGCACAAGTAATCGTTCTTTTAACAAGTGATCGCGCCACTGTCTCTTGAAAACTTGCTGCTAGATCGTTTACGGGTAACGGTTGGGGATTTTCTGCCTCTAGCTTCTTTATCAGCCGTAAAACTGCCGTTTTTAAGCCACTGAAGCTCGAATCATAGGGATGATAGCCTCCCTCTGGTAAAGACACTTTTCCTTCTGGCAAGGTAAAAGCTTCGGGGTTGCCCGTTTTTGCCGCGCGATCGATGGCAGGGCCGCCTGGATACCCCAAGTTTAACAGCCGCGCCACTTTATCAAACGCTTCTCCCGCCGCATCATCGCGAGTCGATCCCAGCATTTTATAAACACCGCAGTCTTTCACGTAAATCAAACTCGTGTGACCGCCTGAAACCAACAAACACAAAAATGGCG
>CAYTUO010000072.1:0-8642 GCA_964441015.1 uncultured Pleurocapsa sp. | reverse complement strand
ATGCACGCCGATAAAAGGTTTCTGATGCGCGATCGCCAACGTTTTGGCTGCCGTTACCCCTACCATCAAGGCTCCCACTAAACCCGGTGCTACAGTAGCGGCAATGCCATCAATCTCTTCCCAAGCTAACTTAGCTTCTGCAAACGCTTGAGCAATACAGAGATTAATGGTTTCTAAATGTTGACGAGATGCCACCTCTGGCACGACTCCCCCATAGGTTCGATGGAGATCGATTTGAGAGGCAACAATGCTGCTATAAATGTGACGATTTTTTACAATTGCTACCGCAGTTTCATCACAACTTGTTTCGATTGCTAGAATCGTGCCCATTCTCTGATAGTTTGATACAAAAGATTACTTTTCGTAATTTAAAACCGATCTTAGTAGTACGCTACTCCCAGTAGTTCACACTTTACTCGACAAACTTGTCAGAGTAATATTTCTTCGGTGTACAACCAATCTTTCGCTTTTTCGGACAAAAATTTAGTCTTTTGTTACAAAAGGAAACAATTCTTATGAAGCGATTGTTAGCTTTAATTCTGCTCGTTACCTTGTGGTTTAATTTTGCTCCCCCCGCCTCTGCTGATGGCGTTGCCGGATTAGCTCCCTGTGGCGAAACGCCTGCTTTCCAGCAAAAATCCAAAAACTTCCGTAATACCACTGACGATCCTCAGTCAGGGAAAAATCGTGCCGAGCGTTATGCTCAGGCTCTTTGCGGGCCAGAAGGCTATCCTCACCTGATCGTAGATGGTCGCTGGGATCACATGGGTGACTTTTTTATTCCTAGCATTCTCTTCCTCTATATTACTGGTTGGATTGGTTGGGCTGGTCGTGCTTATTTAATCGCCATCCGGGACGACAAGGAAGCAGAAATGAAAGAGATTATCATTGACGTTCCTTTAGCCATTAACAAGATGTTAATGGCTGCTGCTTGGCCTCTATTGGCTGTTCAAGAATTCCTTTCTGGTCAATTAACCGCAAAGGATTCGGAAATTCCCGTTTCTCCCCGTTAAGGAACCGTTTCAACAGTCAGAATTTTTTGATCTCAATATCTTGTTTGGAGAATCGTTCATGGCTAAATTTCTTTCTTTGGCTCCGGTGTTACTTTTTGTGTGGCTGGCTGAAACAGCCGTGTGGATGATTTTGTTTAACTACGCCCACCCCGATTTGCTTTTCCATCCTCTAGGTTAAGTTAAGAAAATCACCCTTTCAGTGTAAAGCTAAGACTCGCGGTTGCTGGTGCGATCGCGGGTTTTTCCTTTTATGGATTAAGATTAAATCCGTTTAATCACCTAAAAATTCAACTAATGGTTTAAAAACTGAGACTAATTCAGCCTTACTTACGACTAAACAGGGGAAAGAATGATCGCCATAATTGTGACCTGTTTTCAGAGGAAAAATCGCTTCTGTTCCTAACGAAACAAATGCGCCACCTGCTGCCTGTACGATAACCCAAGCGGCTGCTATATCCCAAATTTTCGGCGTTGCCTCAACTCCACCAAGGGCAGCCCCAGCAGCAACCAGCAAAATATTGTAACTCGCTACACCAATCATGCGAATCTTGCAGGGAAAGGGTTGTTTGAGGACATCGATACTGCGAGCGCAAAGATTGAAAAGATGATTTTTACTGGGAGAATCAGAACTCGTATGAATGGGTTCGCCATTGATGTAGGCTCCCGTCGGGCCCGTGAGTCCAGAGTCCCCATACCAATATCCATAAAAGGATTGGTTTAGCTGCGGAAGGTAGACAAAACCAAAGACAGGCGTTCCTTGGTAGAGCAATCCTAGAGAAATACCCCAAATCGGAACCCCTCGCGTAAAATTGGTCGTTCCATCGATAGGATCGACGATCCAACACCAATCCTTAGCCGGAAAAATATGCTCGGTTTCTTCGCTGAGAACGCCATGTTCGGGAAAAGCCGTTGCGATCGCGTCTCGAATCTCTCGATCTGCCCATCGATCAGCTTGCGTTACCAGGGTACCATCTTCTTTGCGGGTTGCCTGTAACTTCCCAAAATCAGCCATTAGCTGACTGCCGATGTTTTTCGTTGTCGTCTGAGCAAAGTGTAAAACTTCAGTCCAAAAATCTGTCATGAGCAATTAGTGATTGGTGATTAGTGACTCATCAGTGACCAGTAATCAGTAATCAGTTATCAGTGTCAGGAGTCGTAGAGACGTTGCAGTGCAACGTCTGTACAAGATTCTTCCTTATCCCCCGATTTTGAATGAAAGGATTGATCCAGTCACCAATCACTGATAACTGGTAACTGGTAACTGTCCCCACTCTCTAGTTTCTAACTCGCTTGGGGTTGGACTAAATTTTCTAGCCCCTCCACCACTCTAGCGGAGACAATTTTATCTTTTTCGGTAAGTTTCTCTAGGACTTCTTGACCTTTGACAAGGTAACCAAACACTGAGTAGCGTCCATCCATCAAATTAAAACCAGGAGGCGTTAATTCATTATCAAACTTAAAGAAAAAGAACTGAGAAGAGCCTCCATTGGGATCGGCACTCGGACGAGCTAGAGCCACTGCACCGTAAGAATTGAAAGGAAGAGCAAGTTCTGGCAGGTAAATTCCTGCATCTTCCAGCGTAATTTCATAAATTGGTTCTTTTTCCCCTTGAATGAGAACTTCTAGAGGAATGGCTCGATATTTACCCGTCTTGGGATCGATGAAACCATCGTCAGAACCTGGGGGATCGCCTGTTTGGACGACAAAGTTGTCTTCCACAGAAATAAAGGGTAAGCCATCATAGAATCCTCGTTGCACGAGATCGACGAAATTACCAGCATTGACAGGCGCACTATAACCATCAACGACAATCGTTAGGGTTCCTTGAGTCGTTTCCATCGCTACCGTGGCGCGACCTTTGAGTTGAGGCAAGTTAGCATATTTGGCAGGCACTTCAAAGGGGAATCCCTGTACCATCAATTCCTCTAATTGTGTAACTTGGTTGAGTAATTCACGTCGATCGCTCCACACTGCATCTCGATCTTGAGCTTTGACCGCTTCTTGAAGGCGAGTGACATCCCCTTTCATTTGTTCGATTAAAGCTTCCGCTCTCGGTTTGCGCTCTTGGGGAACGCTGGCCAATAAGTCGCTATCCTTGAAGGTTAATACACTAGAAGCTTGTTTGGCATCTTTGGCGATCGGCCCCCAACGCTTGCCTCGTAAATGATTGGAAATATCCTCGATCGCCCCTTGAAGTTTCCGTACCGCTTCGTTCTCAATCGGCAAGGAATATCGCAAAATCGCAGTCGCATCGGTAATCGCATTTCCCTGAGCCAAAGCCGCAATTTGCACGGATTGAGAAGGTTCCCAATTCCATCCGGCTCCGCTTAAACTCACTGAAAGGCTGGCTAGCAGTAAGGCAACTATACCAGTCTTCAGCAAACCTTTGCACCAATTGCTCCAAAAAATCTTTGTCGGTTTCATTTATCTTAATAGTTGTTTAAACTACCACGCCGCTCCACAGATACTTTGTATGTTTTTATCTCTCCCCTTGTCAAGACTAGGAAAAATTCCTAATCTCTACATTCCTAATTCCCAATCCTTGGTAGAATGCAATCTGGATCTTTTTTAAGCTTTAACAGCACTTCATGATTTCTAGTAACGATTTTCGGAGCGGTGTCACCATCGAATTAGATGGGTCTGTCTGGCGGGTAGTAGAATTTCTTCATGTCAAACCTGGCAAAGGCTCTGCGTTCGTCCGCACCAAACTCAAAAACGTACAGACTGGGAACGTCGTTGAACGGACTTTTCGAGCGGGTGAGACAGTTCCTCAAGCGACCATAGAAAAGCGGACAATGCAGCATACCTACAAAGAAGCCGAGCAATTCGTCTTTATGGATATGGAAACCTTTGAAGAGGCTCATCTGAGACCCGAACAACTTGGCGATCGCACCAAGTTTATCAAAGAAGGGATGGAAGTCAACATTCTTTTCTGGAACGGACAAGTCTTGGAAGTCGAGCTTCCCACTTCAGTGGTCCTAGAGGTGATCGAAGCTGACCCAGGCATAAAAGGCGATACGGCAACTGGAGGCTCAAAACCAGCTATTGTCGAGACAGGCGCTCAGGTTATGGTTCCCCTGTTTATTTCTGTTGGCGAACGAATCAAGATTGATACCCGCGACGGTTCTTATCTTGGTAGGGAATAGTTGTTACTCAAGCACTACCTTTGATGACTAACACCGGACAACTACATGGGATGCACGATCTGTGTCGATAAATTTTAATGAACTTCGGGAACTGTTAGGGGCGATCGCCCAAACTGACATTACCGAATTAACGCTAAAAAGTGAAGAGTTTGAACTGACGGTACGTAAAGGCGCTCCTGTAATAGCGACTACAACGACAGGGGTTCCGGTGACAGCAGTCCCTGCTACTGTTGTTTCTCCTCCTATTCCTTCCTCAGTCTCTCAAACGCCTGCCGTTCCCCCCAGCGAACCGACAGAAGTGGCTGCGCCTCCTGCGACAGATAAAAAATGGGTAGCGATCTCGTCCCCTATGGTGGGAACCTTTTATCGAGCGCCTGCACCTGACGAACCGCCATTTGTCGAAGCGGGCGATCGCGTCCGTACAGGGCAAACAGTTTGTATCATCGAAGCCATGAAGTTAATGAATGAAATCGAGGCAGAAATTTCCGGTCAGGTAACGGAAATTGCAGTCGCCAATGGCGAACCCGTAGAATACGGGCAAACCTTAATGTGGGTCAATCCTGATTGAGCGCGTCTAAAGCTGAAAGTTCTCTTCAAAAATCTGACGAGTCATTGGTTGGTCTACCATCAGTCCCTCCCCTTCGCCTAACAGTTCTAGTGGCTTTCCTTCCACATCAATCCACACCTGACTCTTGGGATCTGCACTCGTTGCCGTATAAATAATTTGTGCCAATCGACCGGTCATCGAAGCACTACCACCGCCCGTCGTAAATTCTGAAGACAAGTTGAGATGCACACCATCTTTCTCCCAGGATACACCGAGCAATTTTGTCCCTTGGGGAATTGCTGTGGTAGCAGACGAATTTTTGGAACCCGCTAACAACTCTTTCAAGGCAGTTTCGAGAACTTCCTCCTTACTAGCTGACTTTTCAAGCATGACTGGGGCAGAAACAAGTTCCATTCGTTCGCCTGTATCGGTTAGCCAATAAACTTGCGCCCTTTCTTCTTGTGAAGTTGGCTGTTCGACTGGAGATTGCCTGGGTTGGGATATGGGGGGAGTTGATGGCGTTTTTGAGGCTGTTAGAGTATGATAAGCCAACCAAGCTGCGCTACCACCAACAACTAGGGCAGCTACGGTAATCCCCGCAATAGCGCTTAGAGACAATTGATTGTTTTTGGGTCGATCTTTCATAAAACTGCTCCCTGATAAAGCTAAACTCAATCCATTGACCATTTGTAATTAGTCTACTGTTCCTGTCTATCTTTCAGTCATTAAGAACTGGTAACTGGTAACTATTTAAGGCTCTATTCGGATAAACGCAGCGATCTTCATTTCTTCTTCTCCTAGACTAAATTGCAGCAACCTAGCAGTAATCCCTCTCTTTTCTAAGCGACGCAAATCCAATTCCTCGCTTAAGCCTTGAGCAAATCCTCTCAATAATCTAGTCGATAAACGCCTGTTATTAAAGGTTCCTGTAGGTTCGCTTAATTGCAGCGATCGCCCTGCAACTAGATTAAGTCCTGTCTCTAGCTTAATAGCGATCAGCTCGGATGCATCTTTCTCACTCTCGGACGGCTGTAGTTGAATTTGAAAGCTGAGACGATTATTCTCCAAAAAGTCGAGTCGAGCATTCAATACCTTGAAAGATGAGGTTGCCGCCTCCTTATTTCTGGCAACTAAGTCGTTAATTACAGTTTCTAGCCGCGATTTGAGATTAGGAGACTGTAAAGCTTGGTTGAGATCGCTTTCGGTAATGACGAGGCGGACTGCACCTTGGGCGGGTTGACGCAGCGCTTGAGGCAATGCTTTTTCTCCTTCTCGTTGGAGGCGTTGTAAATCGACATCGAGGGGATCGGTTTCGAGTTCTGCGATCGCGATTCTCAGATTAGCGATGGGTTGTACACCTCGACTGGCAATGCGAATGCGATCGACTTTTCCTTGAAGAACTTGATAACTGGGTGTATTATCGATGCGAACTTCTAAGTGTTCCACACCTTCTACTTGTGAACGAAGGGTATTTTCTACGACGCGATCGAGAATTAAACCCGTCGGAGAAATCGCAGCCAGCAAACTAGACAGGATTATCGTGAACCATTCCATAGATTAAATTAAGAGAGAAAGGGGAGACGGGGAAGCAGTTATCAGTTACCAGTTACCAGTTATCAGTTATCAGTTATCAGTTATCAGTTATCAGTAGAGGAATTCCCAATCACCAATCACCAATCACTAGTCACCAATCACTAATGACAAACTCAACTTATTTTGATATAAAACTTAACAATAATTCTTAAATTGCTTACTTAATGTTGAGACTAATCACAGACTTCGACGGCCCTATCATGGACGTTTCCGAACGCTACTACCGCGTCTATCGGTTTTGCCTAGAAAAAACTAAACGTCCCGAACAACCCATTCGCGAATTGTCAAAATCGGAATTTTGGAATTTGAAACGAGCGAGAATCCCAGAACGAAAGATTGGCACGATCTCAGGTCTAGATGAAGCTCAAGCGCAAGAATTTGCTCAACTGCGCCGTCAAACCGTCCACACACTCCCTTATTTAATTTACGATCGCCCGATTCCTGGTGCTGTAGAAACCCTAGAAAGATTGCAGAAGCAAGAAGTCGATCTCATCGTCATGACCATGCGTCGGGTGCGGGAGTTGGAAGCAGCTTTTGAGCAGTACAATCTCAGACGATTTTTTCCGAGCGATCGCTGCTATTGTCTGAGCGACGATTACGTCAAAACGGCGGATGTTAAAGACAAACCATTACTCATGAAAAAAGCGCTAAAAGAATTGGCACCCGATGGCGATACCTGGATGATAGGAGATACGGAGGCTGATATTATCGCGGCTAAAACCCATAATATTAAGGTCATTGGCGTGTTGTCAGGAATTCGCGATCGCGATAGCTTAGAGTCCTACCAACCCGACTTTATCGCAAATAACCTTCCTGAAGCAGTTAACCTAGTCACTTCAGCCATTCCAGCGATTTCCTAAAGATTCGCTCAACGCAGGAAGCTACTAATTAGCCAGAACAAGCCAAACGTTACCAGACAAGCCAACTGCTCGACACTCAAAACAATCGAACTATTGGGCGCTCCCAGGAAGCTAGCCAAGGCAGTTCCCAACCCAATTCCCAATAGTAAACCGATCGGGGTGAGCAAGACAGCGCGTCCCAACCGTCGTTCTTTGCGATTGAGCAGATAGATATTGGCAAAAACGCCTATAGCCATCAGCAAAGGAAGTACTGATTCGCTGTTATTTCTAGAAAAGACTGTCATAACTGACAGAACTAGAAACACCCCTGTTGACCAGAAGAGATCGGCTTGAGATGGGGTATCAATCAAACGTTGGAACCAATTGGGCGAGTTTTTTACCGGAATTGAGGCAGGTACGGCAGAGATTTCCGCCGTTTTTTCAGGAAAGCGAATTCGATCTGGCACCTTAATTCTTCCTTCTTGGCGCATTCTCAGGCGCTCCATAATAACGGCATCATAAGCTGCCTCAATGCTCTCAAGCACTTGAGTGTTGTCTCGATATTCTTGAATCAAGCGCTGTTTGGCTATTTGAATCTCTTCAAAGGAAGCGTTTTCGGAAACTCCCAGTCTTTCATAAGGATTTTGTTCGCTCATCTAAAACCTCCTTTGATATTTTCATTATGTTAAGTATCTCTATGGGAAAGGGTAAACTAATCTTGAGAGCCGAAAGCCAAAGCAAATCAAGGGACGGAATGAGTCTTTGAGAAGTTTATCTTCTCTAGGGGGATTGTCTGCCTTTTCAGTCTTATAATTCTCATTTATCAAGCTTCTGGTTTTTTTTAGGCTCCGATAGTCAGAAAAGGATGATTATTATCCTTCTTCAAGCTAGTTTAGCTTGAGAAATGAATGCTAGATAAGTTAAGTATCTAGTCACAGGAATCGATCTTTTTCGTATTACTTCTCCTGTTTTCCTCATCCCACCTCCTACACTTTAATGCTCTAATTTATACCCAGGAAGACAACTGCCATGGCCTCTGCCAAGATCCTAGTCGTAGACGACGACCCAGCAATCCGTAATTTGATTGTTCGCTTTCTCGGCCAAAAAAATTACCAAGTACAGGCGGCGGCTGATGGAAAGTCCGCTTTAGAGCTATTCAATAAATTTAGCCCCGATCTAGTGATTTTGGATGTCAATTTACCCGATGCCCTGGGTTATAACCTATGCGAGCAAATGCAGCATCGCACTAGTGTCTTCATTTTGATGCTCACCAGTCGCACCGACGTTGAAGACAAAAAAGAGGGCTTTTTAAAAGGAGCCGATGACTACCTCACTAAGCCCTTCGATCTGCAAGAACTAGAATTCCGAGTTAAGGCAATTTTGAAGCGTCGGCGAGTCGTTATTCCAGAGGATAAAGAGTCGCTTGTTTTTGGTAATCTAATGATCAATCCAGCGCGGCGAGAAGTCACGGTAAGCAACCATCCCGTTACATTTACTTCTTTAG
>CAYTUO010000071.1:0-14305 GCA_964441015.1 uncultured Pleurocapsa sp. | reverse complement strand
TCTCTACGACTCCTGACACTGATAACTGATAACTGATAACTGATAACTGCTTCCCTTCCCCCTTTCTCTATATATCCCTTCGTACTTTTGCTAAAGCATCGCGAAGGATTTGAGAATTAGCGCCAGAAAGACAAGCATTTTCGCTAATATAACGCTTCCAAGCCTTAGAACCCGGTTGTCCGGCAAATAACTCAAGCAGATGGCGGCTAATGGCGTGTAACTTCCAGCCTTTTTCTATCCAATAATCGATATAGGGAAACATCGCTTCAACGACTTCGTGACGGGTAGGAGGAGTTATTTTCTCGCCATAAATGTCGCGATCTACCGTAGCAAAGAGAAAGGGATTATCGTAAGCTGCTCGTCCAATCATGACAGCATCCACAAACTTTAGCTGCTCTTGAACTTGTTCTAAAGTCGTAATTCCGCCGTTAATCTCAATAAATAGGTAAGGAAACTCTTGCTTGAGGCGATGTACCTCAGAGTAACGGAGTGGCGGAATGGTGCGGTTTTCCTTGGGACTTAAACCTTGAAGCCATGCTTTGCGAGCATGAACGGTAAAACGACGACAACCCGCTTCGGAAATTATTCGGACAAAATGAGCCAGATCCTCATAGCGATCGCGATCGTCGATTCCAAGGCGATGCTTGACGGTGACGGGCAGATCGACGGCTTTTTGCATGGCTTCTACCGCTTTGGCGACTTTTTCTGGCTGTGCCATTAAACAAGCCCCAAAATTGCCATTTTGTACCCTAGCGCTAGGACAGCCGACATTGAGATTAATCTCATCGTAGCCCATATCTTCGGCAATCCGAGCGCATTCGCTTAACTCTTGAGGATTATCGCCGCCGAGTTGGAGGGATAGGGGCTTTTCTTCGGGAGAAAAACCGAGGAGTTTGTCGCGATCGCCGTGTAGAATTGCTGCTGTCGTAATCATCTCAGTATAAAGTAGAGTACGACGGGTAATCTGACGCATAAAATAGCGAAAGTGGCGATCGGTACGCTCCATCATTGGCGCTACACTAAGAGGATTGCCGCCAGGGGTGTTTTGTCGGTTATCGTCGCTCGTCATAGAAAGGACGGTTTATGCCACAAGGGCCTAATTTTTTAGTCACATTTCTCTATTATTTTGCTAGCACCACCCTAATTGTGCTAGCGATCGCGTCGCAGGGGATGGAAATGAGCCTACAAGCCAAACTCCCCTATCAGTTGGGAACGTCGCTCGGCTTAGTCGTAGGACTCATTGGAGCTTACTTTAATCGTAGCGCGACCATTTCAGCCTATTTCCAAAACGCAAAAGCCTTTACCCAGGAATTGGATCAAGCACTCGCTCAAATAGGGTTTGAGAAAAAAACTCAGCTTGACGATTTCACCGTCTATAGCAAATCAGCCGTTAGCACGCTATTTTCTGGCAAAATTTTCGTTAAAATCGACAAAAGCTCAGCTACCATCGTCGGTCGATCCACTCATATTAAACGGCTGAAACAAATTATTGAAAATGACATCTAAACTAACTATCTATGTCTACTATCGATCAATTGGAGCCTGCTAGCAAAGCTGATGTAATTGTCTACATACCCTACTATCCAAAAGACAAACACAGTGTTTTACCCTATGCGCTGACTCTGTATTCTCAGGGTTATCTGGAAGGGAAACGACGAATTGAAGGGGGTGAAGGGATTCCCTTTGTTGCTTCCTGGTTTGTTTCCAAACTCCCCGCCGAATTAACTCGCTGTCGATTACAATTTGAAGGGCAAGCAGATTTGAGCTACGAAATCACGATATCCAATTCGGAATTTGTCAGTTATTTGATGGATGCCATTAAAATTTTCAAAGAAGCTGGCTCGGCAGATTTTCCCCAACCCTTTTATCGGAAGCTGCTCCGTTTTGACGTACCAGAAGGATAAAGTTTTTAACAGTCGTTAAGGAGTAAAAGTGTGGCCAAATCTGTTAAGTATTTATCGATCGCCTCAATCGAAGCTTATAGCGGCAAATCAGGAATTATTCTGGCGATCGCCCGCCAGTTAACCGAAAAAGGGTTATCCGTCGCCTATGGAAAACCGCTCGGAACTGTCAGCAGCGAGACAGCTAGTGAGAAGATAGAAGAAGATGTGCAGTTTATCGCTCAGGTGCTGTCACTGTCCAAGGAGCAGGTGCGATCGCCTTTGTTCTATCTCGATGAAAAAACTATCGCTAAACGTTTGCAAGGTGCAGATACCACCGATTACTCTCACGCTTTAGAGCAATACGTCCAACAACTAGAAGGAGATTTAGTTCTCTTAGAAGGCGCGGGAACTCTTTGGGAAGGAAGTTTATTTAATCTCTCCGTAGAGCAAATTGCTCAAATCATCGATGCTTGTGTCTTATTAGTCGCTCGTTACAGTTCGCCTTTAGTGGTAGACAGTTTGTTGAAGGCGAAAAAAGACCTGGGTGATCGCCTGTTAGGGGTTGTTATCAATGATTTTCCGATTGAGCAATTAGAAGAGGGACAAAACCTCGTCAAACCTTTTCTGGAGGCGCAAGGCATCCCTGTTCTGGGAATATTGCCTAAGAGTAGTTTACTTCGCAGTATCAGTGTCAGAGAAATTGCTCGTCAATTAGACGCTAAAGTTTTGTGTCGTCGGGATCGGTTGGACTTAATGGTAGAAAGTTTGACCATTGGTGCGATGAATGTCAATGCTGCCCTAGAATATTTTCGTCAAGGAGAAAATAAAGCCGTAGTTACTGGGGGCGATCGCACCGATCTACAACTGGCCGCGTTAGAAACTTCAACCAGTTGTCTAATTCTCACAGGTCACGTCTCGCCTCAACCTCTCATTCTCAGTCGCGCTGAAGATCTCGAAATTCCGATCCTAGCCGTCGATCTCGACACCTTAACAACTGTAGAAATTGTCGATCGCGCCTTCGGTCAAGTGCGCCTTCAAGAACAAATTAAAGTTGAGTGCATTCAACAATTGATGGCTGAATATTTTGACCTCGCTCGACTCATGGATAAACTGGGCTTAAAGTCAGGCATTTGAAAATAGGAATTTTTCCGAGCTTTTATTCATTTACAAGGGTTTTCTTGGTTTCTGCTTCCTTAAATTCGCATTAACTGGTATTTTTGCATCAACAATTACAGCATACCTTGACCAGGAAGAGTGCAACAGAGCGAGAAAAGAAGAAGAAGAGCGATCGCCTTCTTGAAATAGGGGTCTCCTCGACGGTTAAGATAAAGAATGATTCTGGATCGTTGCGCTTCCAAAGTTTATCAAAAGGTTATGCAAACGCTGGACACTTCCAAACAGGCTACAAATTCTGCTCCCGAATTTGATACGGTAATTCACAGACGCAAAACCCGTCCCGTCAAAGTCGGAGATGTCACGATTGGCGGCGGCTATCCGGTCGTAGTGCAGTCGATGATCAACGAAGATACCCTAGATATAGAGGGTTCTGTTGCTGCTATTCGCCGCTTACACGAAATTGGCTGCGAGATCGTCCGCGTTACCGTACCCAGTATGGCTCATGCTAAGGCGATGGCAGAAATTAAAGAAAAACTCGCCAAAACTTATCAACCAGTTCCCCTAGCGGCTGACGTTCACCACAACGGCCTGAAAATTGCCCTAGAGGTCGCCAAATACGTTGATAAAGTCAGAATTAATCCAGGATTATACGTTTTTGAAAAACCAAGATTAGATCGCACTGAATATACTCAAGCAGAATTTGAGGAAATTGGGGAGAAAATCGGAGAGACTTTAGAACCTCTGGTAATTGCCTTGCGCGATCACGGAAAAGCCATGCGAATTGGAGTCAATCACGGTTCTTTGGCTGAGAGAATGTTATTTACCTACGGCGATACCCCAGAAGGCATGGTGGAGTCTGCCTTAGAATTTATCAGAATTTGCGAATCCCTTGATTTTAAAAATCTCGTTATTTCTCTCAAAGCTTCTCGCGTTCCCGTCATGCTAGCCGCCTATCGCTTAATGGCAAAACGCATGGACGAACTAGGTATGGACTATCCCCTCCATCTAGGCGTAACCGAGGCCGGAGATGGCGAATACGGTCGCATTAAGTCTACTGCTGGGATCGCGACTCTTCTAGCAGAGGGAATTGGGGATACTATTCGCGTCTCTCTCACAGAAGCCCCAGAAAAAGAAATTCCCGTTTGCTACAGCATTCTGCAAGCGTTGGGAATGCGGAAAACGATGGTGGAATACGTAGCCTGTCCGTCCTGCGGCCGTACTTTATTTAACTTAGAAGAGGTACTGCATAAAGTTCGAGAAGCGACGAAGCATCTAACAGGTTTAGATATTGCCGTCATGGGATGTATCGTCAACGGCCCTGGAGAAATGGCAGATGCAGACTACGGTTATGTAGGAAAGCAAGCGGGATATATCGCTCTCTATCGCGGACGAGAAGAAATTAAACGAGTACCGGAAGAAAAAGGCGTAGAGGAATTAATTAATCTCATTAAAGCTGACGGTCGTTGGGTCGAGCCTTAAGAAAAGATTAGGGTAGTAATACTATTTTAGATTTTGGATGAAAGGATTTTGGATTTTGGATTCGGAATCACTTTCTAAATCTGGATTCTGTAATATAAGACCTGGTTGAATGAGATAAAAATAACTGTCAAAGCCTGTTAGATTGTTGCTATGTCTAGCAGGTTTTGTTATCAAGAAGAAGAAGATACTTTAATTCTTATTCCTGTTCCCTGTTCCCTGTTCCCTGTTCCCTGTTCCCCGTTCCCCGTTCCCCGTTCCCTGAATAAAAGCAAGAAGTCTAATCTTCGATGATAAATTCCAAAATTTGACCGTAAGGACTGCCAAACTTCAACTGTACGCCTGACTGGAGAGGGATTTCTTGATGATGAACTTTTTGCCATTCACCATCGCAATAAACTAGCGTCCCGAAACGAGAAAAATCCCTGAGAAAGTAGGTGAATTGACCGTTGGAGCTAGAGGGGGTTTCCCGACAAATAATCTCGGCGTGTCGGCGACCAACCCATCTTTCTTCAATGACCAGATCGTTTTCTAGGTGACGGCCCACTCGCATGAGTCCGCCGTAAATCCGCCAGATTTTATCCTGACTTTCTAGGGAACGAATATAAGCGACGGGAACATCTCCGCGATCAAGACTCGGCATGGTCGTTGGCAGTTGAGTAATGCCTTCCTCGACTGATTGAATCAGTTCCCCATCAAATTGAGGATGCATATAAAGAATGGGCAATGTCCAAGCTGGTTGGTTGAATTTGTAGAGGGTTAATAATTGCTGTCTGGCGACTCGTACTGCTTGATCGATGGGCATCCGTTGCGTGAGTGCTTTGGTAAACGCTTGAATAAAGCTCAATGCTTCTCGATCAGCAATAGAATCCCGCATCCCCAAAACGGCAGGGACTCCGTGGTGAATCAAGACTTCTGCTAGACTGCTGCGTTCGATAGTCTGCTGTCCCAAGCGATCAGGTTGCGCTCCCCAACAGGCGTTAAAGACAGCGAGGATAACGCGATCGCGTACCAAGACTTGTGCGAGTTCCGTCCCATTCATAACGGAATTGGCACTCAAAAATAACAAACCGCCATCGGGAGCAGGCACCCCATGACCCGCATAGAATAGGACATTATACATTCCCGTATCTAAAGCGTCGATCAGTTGTGCTGGCGTAGGTTGCACTAAAGTTTTGACATGAGCAGAAACTCGGAAAGTTGAAGATTGAAGTGCCGAACCAGTACGCGCTCCTTCTTCGATCGCTTGTGTTAAGGTGATCGCTTCTGTTTCTAATTGCAAGGCAGGGGAAGAACTGCGAACAGTCTCCAATCGCGTTTCTGTCCGTTCTGGTGGATTTTCTTGCTGTCCCAGGACTAACAAAATACTTAAGGAGTCTCCAGACTGCTGTGGTGCTAGCGGATCTACGTTACTGGTAGTACGACTAAATAAAATCTGAGGATCGAGGGAAATCGACTGTTTGCCGATCTCTGGTTGCATGATTTCCCAAGGCAAAGGAATTAAATTGGGGTCGCGAATCTCTAGGCGCAATCGCAGGGGTTTATTTTTCCCCATGGCCACTCCCTGACTTTGGGCGAAGCTTTGACGAATGGGATCGCCAAAGATCCACTGCCAGAGACCGTTCCCTAACTCCTGCATCAGTCGTCCTCCATAGTTCTCTTTCGGACTGGCGAGGAGCAAGTCGAGGGGAGGAAGGACACTAGCAGCATCTCGCTCGATGACAGGTAGGTGAGGTTCGTGTTGCAGCGAAAACATTTCCTGCCATCCCAGCCACTTTTGCGTTAATGCTGTTGACCAAATCGAGTCATGATGGACGTAACCTCCTGGTAATGGAGATTGAATCACCCACGTAGCAAAATTTTCAGGCCCTGCTGAGGTCAAACGTGCTATGGCTAGACTAAGGCAGGGAGTTTCCCTGAGAGACATTCCCAATTTTTACTGATTTGGTTATGAAAGTATTGTTACATAGTCTCCTGTAAATTCAGAATTCCGATGGCTAAATTCTCATTATTTTGGGGATTGTTGCGTTTTGGAACTTGGTGAGGGAGATAAAGACGGAGATGGCTCATTTAATAGGTTACAGGGATCGGCGAGAGCGGGAGCTTGTTTCTGGAAGGCTGTTAGCTCGATTGTTTCCGATTGTATCCATCCCGCTTTCCCTTCTGAGAAAACTGTTAAATTAACAGCGCGATCGCCTTTCTCGGTTGGGGGAATGTGACAGACTTGCAACTGCAACCAAGAAGAATGAGGCTCTTTTAACAAGACTTTAAGAATACTTTCTTGAGGCACTTCACCCACCCGATCTCGAAGATCTTTGTTCTCTTGCAGTTTAATGGGTATTAAGGTCTTAACGATGTCTCCTTCTGCTAGAGGTTCGGGTGGGGGCGGAGTTATCCAAGGACGCACTGGAGGATCGTCTGGAGAATTCATAGGGACGAGAATGTCATCGTTTTCCGAGTTCATTTGTTGCCATACCCAATAGCAGGCTCCCCCTAATCCCAACAAACCAGATACAACCAGTAACAAAAGTAGAAGCGAGGGAGTTCGTCGGGGTGTCGGTTGCTCTGGAGAGTCTATTGACTCTTTTGGCACTTGTAAGACTGTCTCTTCACCTTCCTCAATTTCTTCTGGCGTGGGTAGCATCGGTTCGGGCGTTTCCAATGCGGGATACACTAAAGAACTTGCTTCAACGGCTGTTTTCGGCTTTACCTGACAGTAGACGAGGGCAATCGTGACGTTATCGTGACCGTTTTTTCGGTTGGCAATCTCTAGCAGGCGCTTTCCTACCTCTTTTACCTCTGTCTCTCCTCTGAGAATGGGGACGATCTCGCTTTCCCAATATTGCTCGACGCGATCGAAATCGCTCAACCCGTCGGAACAGAGCAAGAAAACGCAGTCCTCATCCAAAATAAAGCGTTGAACTGTGGGATGGAGAGAGGGAGACGCACTCATCCCCAAAGCTTGTACGAGTGCCCCTGCATTGGGATATTGTATGGCTTCTCGATAGAGTAAATAGCCCAGTCTAACTTCTCTCGATGCTAAATCGTCGTCAACGGTGACTTGATGGCAGCTTGTCGGCGTAATCCAGTAAATGCGGGAGTCTCCCACGTGAGCGACATAGATTTCGTGAGCGCGAGCTAGACTCATAACCAGGGTCGTTCCCATGCGCTGGCGTTCCTGACGGTTTTCGCGATCGTTGCGTTCGCTGATCAGATCGTTCGTGGCGCAAATGGCTTGTTCTATTGCCTGAGTATAGAGGTGGGGATTCGATTCAGACTGCGCGAGGGATAGTTTATTGACTTCTGCTAGCATCGTATCGATCGCCAGTTGGGAGGCAATTTCTCCCCCTTCCTGTCCGCCGATTCCATCGCAAACAATCGCTAGTGCTTTTTCTTGAGCGCTAATCGTTATGGGTTCGCCACTAGGGGGATAACAGGCATCTTCGTTATGATCGCGAGTTGGCCCTGAATCGGTATAGGTATAAATCTGATAAGTTTGCTCTTGTAGGCGAGCATTTTGCTCGATTCCGCTTTCGAGAATGGAAATGAGTTGTTGCGATCGCTCGATTGTGCCTTGTTCTAGGTGTTGACAAAGTTGCTGCAAAAATTCCGTCAGAGTTGGCGATGCTTGAGGAATCCATTGCGACCAAAGCTGACCTAACTGTGGGAGATTAATTTCTTCTGATTCGTCAAATTGCAATTCCAGTAATTGAATAATAGCGCCATTGACTGTTAGAAGCGACGGGTTGAGTAAACTGGAGACTACGCCTTTGCTCTGTAGCGGTTGCCATAGATGTGCTATTTGACACAACCAGTTGAGTTGACGCATGGCTGTTGCCCTCTGCCAAACTTCGCTCAATTTCGGCAGCAATTCCTCGTATTTCAACTCTCCTGACTCTTCGGTTGGGATGTGGCCGTATTCGAGAAACCAAATTTCTAAATCAAGCTGGTCGTCTGGACTGGGCAGATATCCGTAAACTTGAGGAACGTGAAGTCGATAGGGAAGTAGCTTGAGATAGGGGGTAATGCGATCGGGAACTTCTTCTGGTGTGAGAGGCGGGATGCCGGGTTGAGTATCGAGGACAATTCTTGGCTTTTTCAGGAGATAGCGATCGCCAATTAACTCTCCTATTCTATAAGCTTTGAGCCAATCTCCAACAGCCCACAGATAGCGCCTCACAATCGGCGTGCGGCATTTGTGACAGAATTTATTGCTCAGGGGATTCGGTGCCTGACAACTGGGATTTGAACATTGAATCGTTGCCACAGAATTTTCCATGAACCCTATCCCCTCCCTGGGGCGATCGATACGTTGATACCGCGTGCCTGCCTTGCTGGAGGATACTAGCCATTCAACCGTATCTAAAAGACGTTTTTCTCTAGATTGTTATTCCCAAATTTTAGCAATCCGTGCGAGAATCCTCCGCTTGAAATCCAAGATTTCAACCTTAAAAAGCGCAGCAAAAATTACCAAACCTTAAGCGTAATATATCTGAAGTCCAGAGTAGTACCAAGAGCGCTAGAGCGCTACTACAAACATTTTACTTGCGCCAAATCGAAGAGTGGTAAGTAGAGACTAAATCGGCGTGCTTGGAAAAGCTAGAACCGTTGAAGGAGGTAAAGGAATCCTTATGACTCGGATTATCGGGCGATGCTTGCTGCATTTCTTCTACTTTGAGCAGAATTAAATACTCATAAAAGGCCTGTAGCGTACACCAGGCAAATCCTGCTCGTCCATCTAAGATCCCGCCTAGCACAAAGTACATATAAAGCCAACGCAAGAACGGTCTAAACGGGAGGCGCAGAGATAAGTCTTTCAAGGCTCGCCGTTTTTCTACTTCCGATCTGCCAAAAAATAAGTCATACCAGCTAATTTTTCCCTGTTTTAACTGACGCAGCGTTTCTTTAGCTTCGTCTGTAGAGTAGCGATTGTGTTTTTCAATCCAACGACTTAAGCCTTTTCCGCAAGTGTAATGGGGATAAGTTTCTTTAAGAAAGCCTGTCGAACCGTTGCAAACTTCTCTTTCTGTGTGGCCGTAGTCGGTAAACCAAACTTTTCCTTTTTTGAATAGGCGCATCTGATAGCGGGGATACTGGGTACTGCGGCGAATCCATTTCCCCATAAACATCACTCGTTCTGCCACGTAGTAGCCGATCGCCTTTTGATGCTGACTTGCTGCTAAACATTCTTGAAACAGTGCGGGGGTCATCCGCTCGTCTGCTTCCAAAATATAGACCCATTCGTATTTTGTGGGAATAGATTCTAACATCCAGGTGCGTTGCTTGCCGTGGCTCTTAAACTCGTGCTGGACTAGGCGAACAGGATAGTTCGAGGCAATTTCGACGGTGCGATCGGTACTGAAAGAATCTACCACAATCACATCATCAGACAGCAAAGCTGATTCGATACAAGGGGCAATATCTATCTCTTCGTTATGGGTCAGGATATATATGGAGATCATCAAGGGGTACGATTTTTTTTAACATCAATAGATTAGCTTATATCTACCTTATTAGACCAAAAAACTACTGAGAGGCATCCGTGTTTTTGCTGAACGTTCTTTATCAAGTTAATGTATTTTAGCTTTAGGGGAATTATCGGCTAAGGCTAAGTAGGTCACGGCATTTCCCAGAAACGCTGCTCTTTGCAACTATCGTAAATATACGGAGATTCATGGGTCAATCTAACCTGACTGGCGCTCAATTTTTACAGAGGCTGCTAGATTGGCCGTTTAAACTAACTCACCGATTACTGATAACTGATTCCCGATAACTAAGTGATTAGCTGTGTAAACTTTTGGTAAAGATTTAGGCAAAAGTCTAACGTTTGTTAGGACGAATGTAAAATTTATCTAGCGAAAAAAGTAACCAAAACAAACGCCATCTCAACAGCAAAACTCCCAAAGCGATCGCGACTAGACTAATAGACCGCAATTGACTCGCTACAGTCCAATTTAACTCGCCCAAATAATGAGAACCGATGAGCAACGTATGGATAACTGCCAGGATTAAAGCTGGAACGCATAGGAGATGGATCTGTCGCCAGCGTTTTCCTAAAACTTTTTGCCAGCGATCGAGACTAGTACAAGCGGCGGGAGTTATTAACAAAAGTGCGATCGCTCCTGCCATCATTCCGAAGCGATGTAACGGCAACAAATAAGATAATGCTGCTAAATTCCAGTTTAGAGAATGATCGAGCATTCGAGCCGTATGAGCGACAGCTAGCACAAATGCCCCCACCCCGATCGCACGACGATACTGCAATGGTGTTGTCCAAATCGCACTTATCGGACGAGCTATCAACGCTAACATTAACAAAATTAGCGAAGCGTGACCTGTAAGATCGACCATTTCATCTGTCCGCAAAAGGGTTAAAATACCGATCGCCAGAGTTACCCAACTCCCCAAGCGAAACAATTGACTGCGTTGATCGGCACTCAGTCGCGAGGCGAATGTACCTATTCCTACCATCATCGGCATCGTTCCCAATCCAAAGGCTAACATAGTGGCTGCCCCTAGCAAGAGATTTTGCCTTTCGATCGCTTTAATTTGAGCTACATAAAGGAAACCGCAGGGAATTAACCCCCAAAATAGTCCCAGTAGCGCAGGAGTCCACCAACGAATCGACATCGACAGTTGCAGCATGGTGGCGCTTAAACGCCGATGTAATGCGCCTTGTAGGGGGTGTACAATGGGCAGTTGCGGCAGAAAATCTGGCTGAATTTGCCTGAGTCCTAACAAAATTAGGATTAATCCTGTGAGGATGGTAACTCCCTGACGCAGTTCGCTGCCAATGCCTATTAGTTGACTTTTGTCAATTAGCACTTCGCCGATTCCGCCTAATGCTGCCCCTACTAATCCATAGCTGATAATTCGTCCTAAATTAAGTAATAGGTGAAATCCAAGCTGCGATCGCCAATTGGCAGTCTTCTGTTGTTGCCAAGACAGAGAAAAGGTAACTGTTAGCGGGCCGCACATTCCCGCACAGTGACCAAAACTTCCCAAAAATCCCAGGAGCGCGATCGGTAGCAAATCTATCACTGTTTTTTAAAAAAGGACAAATTAATAACTAATCATGAGTATTCGTTCAAGTCAAATTTTTGGGGCAATACTTTTTTTGAGTTTAATAAGTTCAGTTGCTGCTCATAATATCAAAACTGATGCGGGTGTTGGGGCAACTTTTCATATCGAACCTGATCATAATCCGCGTGCGGGAGAAGTAACTAGAGCTTGGTTTGCGCTGACTCGTCCAGGCGGAGAATTAATTCCTCTGCAACAGTGTAACTGTCAATTAACTGTTCGCCCTCAATCTCCTGATATAAAAGATTTATCGATTCCTAATCCCATTTTAAAAGCTGTCTCGGCAGAACAATATCAAAACATTCCTGGAGCCGATCTGATCTTTCCCAAAGCAGGAATTTATGAATTAGAAATCAGTGGAACTCCTAAAGAAGGTGCTAAATTTCAGGCGTTTAAACTATCTTATCCTGTGACGGTTCTTCCTGGGCAAATTTCATCTGTAGAGCGTTCTACTGCTAATAACAATCAACGCGATCGCGCTGCATCATTTGTTCAACCTTTTAGATGGCAGAGAGAAATAATAACGATCGCTACTGGGATAATCTTTGTTGGCGTTAGTCTTTTTATAGTCAGGTTAATAACTAAAGCTAAAAAATAAATACGAGTTGAAGTTGCCAACTTTTCGGTTGCGAGCGAATAAGTTCGATTTGTTGAATAAATTCTCGAAAATAAAAGCGACGTTCTGCTTCTGATAAATCTAGCCAAAACTGCACTAAAGAAACCGCTTGAGTAATAATTTTTAAATCTCCTGGGGGTAGGCGATCGAGTTTGATTTGTAATTGAGCGATTTCTGTGAGTAATTTATAGCGGCGTAACTCAGCCGTTTCTTCATCTAAAATTCCCTGTTCTTTTAAGTTCAATAATTGCTCAATAATTGTTTGTTTTTTTTCTATTTCAGTCTGGAGTGCTTTTTTCATTCCCTCTGGATTAGGCAGGTTTAATTGTGCTACCGTTCGAGGTAAATCTTCGCAAATGCGCTCAATGGTTTTTTCTAGAACTTCTTGATAAGAAATCGCACTACATTTGGGACGCAAAGGGCAATTCATCGGACGCAAATAGAGATATTCCTGTTTTTTTCCCCTAGTAGTGACGCGGGTAATTGTCATGTGAGATTGACACTGCTGACAGATAACTAAACCGGCAAGGGAACGGGGTGCGCTAGCTGTGCGAGAGGGTAAACGTCCATTGCGACGCACAAAGCGATCGATTTGAGCCGCTTCTTCCCTCGATAAAATAGGGACATGGGTATCGGGGATAATTTCGCTATTGCGATAGGCGAGATCGCCTCGGTAAACTGGGTTAGTCAACCAATTGCGACCTGTAGACACCGAGATTTTTTTCCCGTATCTTTTTTCTAAGTAGCGCACTGCACCGCGCAAGGAACCAAACAGCAAAAAGCGTTCAAAGAAATCCTTGACAACTGGGGCGGTACTGCGATCGAGAATGTAACGGTCTTTTCCTCGACGGTAACCGTAGGGCGCTTTTCCTGGTGGGGGCAAAGTCTTAATGCGATTGCGGGCGTGTCCTTGGCGAAGGCGGCGACTGCGTTGATTTATTTCAATTTCCTGGACAATTTTGGCTAAATTTGTGCGAATATCGCTCGCATTGCTATTTTTAAGTTGAGAGGAATTATAATCTTGTTCCGTAGCGATGATTTCTACACCAAGGTTTTCCAGTTGAGAGAGGCGATCGCTAACTTCTTCGAGACAATCTCCTAATTCTTCCAACCGACGAATTAATAAATAATCTGGTGGATTTGTTTGGCAATCTTTGAATAATTGTTGCCACTGCTGGCGCTGGCCCAAATCTTGATAAATTTTATCGACTTCTAGTCCCCAAATTGATGTATCTGGCGGAGATTCTAAGAGAGGATCGCTATAGGAATAGGCGATAATTTTCATGGAATTGGAAATTGGGGATTTCACTATTTATGACTCCCCAATCTGGTAAGTTTTAATTCATCTGACTGATTTCAAGAATATTTCCATCAGGATCTTGGAGAAAACAAGCAGGACGACCAGATGCACTCATTTGGATGGGATATCCCTGAGATTGTAACCGCGCGATCGCTGCGCCGAGATTCTCAACTGCTACGGCAAAATGCGGATTGCGACCCCATTTTTCTGCATTAAGCAAGGTAGGAGAAAAATTAGGATGAACGATGAGATGAATTTGATAATCGCCAATTTGATACCAAGCACCAGGATATTTTAAGGTGCGATCAACCTTAGATAAACCTAAAACCTTGCCATAAAAATGTTCGGCTTTTTCAAGGTCAGAAACTAGAATAGCAGTGTGAAGACATTTAGTTATCTGCATAGAAATAAATTCATTTTCCTAATACTAGGGTTCAACCTTAACGCCTCGCCAAAAAGCAATATATCCTTGAATATTTTTGGCCTTTTCTTTGGGATGGGGATAGTACCAAGCTGCATCTTTATTTTGCTGCCCATCTACTTCAATCGTGTAATAACTTGCTTCTCCTTTCCAGGGACAAGTTGTGTGCGTATTACTTTCTTTGAAATACGCTTGGTTAATCGCATCTTGAGGAAAATAGTAATTTCCTTCTACAATTTCGCACTTATCGCTCTCTGCTAAAACAGCACCATTCCAGATTGCTCTTGACATAAGAAATTTAACTCAATAAACTCTTCAAATATTATTATGCCGTGAATCTGACTTTCATCCTTGGGTGCGAACATTGGTGACAAGTTAAGACAAAATCCTATTTGTCAAGCATGGGTTAACTA
>CAYTUO010000070.1:0-14705 GCA_964441015.1 uncultured Pleurocapsa sp. | reverse complement strand
AGGACATCAAACCATCCTCTCTCTGCTTGCGCGCGTCCCATTGCTATGGTCATAGCGCAAATCTCCTTATAAGTATAAGTACGGGGGTTATAGTCTCTCCCATTGTCAATCTACTTACTGCTATGAATATGCAGAAGCTTAGATGAAATGTGAGAAATCTTTACTTTTCTTAACTTACACTATCTTAATGTAAACATTCAGAGTTTTCCACATTAATTCTTAACAAAAGCTAAAATTTATCTTTCTCACTTCAAGATGAGGAAGAGAGGAAGTTCTGCCAGATAATCAAATAGAACGGAACCGTTGACTGTAGGAGTTGCTATGTACACGATCGATCTAACCCTCAAATATACGCCGATACCAGTTTCTGTCCAGCGCAAAGAAGCTACCGATGCAGATACCCTTTATCAGAAAATTACCGCAGCGATGCGCTCTCCCACGCCTGAGCTAATCGAGTTGACTTGTGAAAAGCAGCCAGATAAGAAAGTCGCTGTCTTGAGCGATCAAATTAGTGCGGTCATTGTTTCTCAGAAAGATAGTGCAGCCGCTACTGGACGAGTTCCTGGATTCTTGTCTTTGGCTGAAGGATGAACTGTGACTGGTGATTGGTGATTGGTGAGAAGGTGATTGGTGACTGGTGACTGGTGAGAAGGTGATTGGTGATTAGTGACTGGTGACTGGTAACTAAATAAATCCAAAATCCAAAATCCAAAATCAAATCACTGATAACTGATAACTGATAACTGATAACTGATAACTGATAACTGCCCTCTGTCTTCAATAACTAATGACTAATGACCAACCCGCCATTCGAGTTAAGGATCTAAATTTTAGTTGGCATCAAGATGCTCCCGTTTTGCGTTCCTGTTCTCTAGAGGTTCCTAGAGGAGAATTTTGGATGTTGTTAGGAACTAATGGAAGCGGTAAATCTACGCTACTAAGACTGTTGGCGGGGATCTTAACTCCTCAAAGCGGAGAAATTGAAATTGCCCAACCCGTCGGTTTTGTTTTTCAAAATCCCGACCATCAGCTAGTTATGCCTACAGTGGGAGCGGATGTTGCCTTTGGGTTGGTAAAAGAGAAACTTTCGCCCCTCGAGGTTCGCTCTAGGGTAAAAGAGGCACTAGCTGCGGTTAATCTGCTAGATTTTGAACGGCGACCGATTTATGCCCTCAGTGGCGGACAGAAGCAGCGAATTGCTATTGCAGGCGCGATCGCTCGACATTGCGAGGTGCTATTGTTAGACGAACCTACTGCTCTACTAGATTCTGATACTCAATTAGAACTGGTAGCGCAGGTTCAACGTCTCGTCAAAAGCCGAGGGTTAACGGCTCTGTGGGTGACGCATCGATTGGATGAATTAAATTATTGTGATGGTGCTTTTTTGCTAGAGGACGGAAAAGTGGTCGATCGCGGCGGAGCCGCATCCCTCAAACAGAGACTTTTACAATCTAAAGAATAAGAATCCTAAATTTTTGTTAAACTCAGGGAATACTGTGATCAGAAATGTTGATGAACAGAGTTTCTCCTGATCGAAATGGCTGCTGCTACCTCTCAATCCCTATTACTTGTTGATGGCTATAACATCATCGGTGCCTGGTCTTATCTGAAAAAGACCTGCGATCGCAATGGCTTAGAAGCAGCACGTCAAGAATTAGTAGAAGTGCTGATCAATTACACGGCTCACGAGGGACTGATAACGCAAATTGTCTTTGATTCCCACTACCAAAAAACTCCTGGTTCTCAAGAGGAGTATACCCCCTCTCTATCGGTTTACTACACGGCTTTTGCTCAAACCGCAGATACCTATATCGAAAAACTTTGTGCTTCCTATCAGCGTAAGGAAAGGATATCGGTTTCTAGATTAATCGTTGCTACCTCAGACCAAGCACAACGCCTGACCGCGATCGGCTATGGTGCCGAATGGATGTCAGCGCAACGTCTGGGCACTGAAGTAGAAGTAACAGCCCATCAGATTCGACGAAAACATCGACCCAAAAAACAAACCCAGGGTCGTTTTTTATTCAACTCCCTCGATCCACAAGCACAACAACTTCTAGCACAATGGCGGCGGGGCATTTACTGACTTTAGTTTTGCCCAAGAAAGTACGTGAACTGCCTACACTTCCGCTACGCGGCAAGCGTAGGTAGTTCACCGACGTAATCTTTTGATAGTTGACAAGATTTTAAAGATTCGCTAAATTAATAAAAGTGCAAACAACAAGCCCCCATCGTCTAGTGGCCTAGGACACCTCCCTTTCACGGAGGCGACAGGGATTCGAATTCCCTTGGGGGTATAAAAAAATAAGAAAATAAATAGGGCATGGTAAAACCGTGTCTTTAATATTTTTCTAGAGATTTTTAAAATTGGTATTGCCGATCGCCGCTTGAACTTTAATAAATTGGATACTTTACTCAAATTTGCGAGATCCACGCTATCTCTTGCCTACTGCTGAGCCGTTTACTGCTGAGTATGACAGTGCCTTAGCAATTTAAGCATAGAATAATCGTAGTATATTTCTACGACGATGGCAAGGCAAAACGTATTCAATCTTAGACTTTCTGACGAAGAGTTTCAAAGACTTAAAGATTATGCAGAATCCAAACAAGTATCTCCTGCGGAAATTCTCCGAGACTACATTAAACGATTACCAAAAACTAAGGCTGACGGGCACTAAAGTAGAGGGGCTGAGAAGTGAATGCATTCGCATCTTTATCTTTAAATGCCCCGTACCCGTGTCGTGTTTCCTCCCCGCTACCGGACTACTTCTGTGAAAGTCTTGTATTGGCTTGATCGCGTTCAACCTTCAGACCGTCCTTCCATCGGGGAAAAAGCCTTTTCCTTAAGTCAGTTTGGACAGGAAGGATATCTCATTCCTCCTGGTTTTGTCATTAGTGGGGCATTTTTTAGAGAATTTATTGATAACCTGAGAAATAACGCCTCAATCTTAATCGATCTTCCTTATTCTTCGTTACATTTAGATGTCGATAATTACCAAACTCTGCAACAGGTAGCACAACAAAGCCGTCAGGAAATTCTTGGGGCGACTTTGCCTGCCGAATGGCGATCGCTCATCGTGACTGCTGCTCAACAGTTACAGTCTCCCACCTTAATTTTGCGTGCCTCTTTATCTCTTCGAGTAGCGAGCCAAGGTCAGTTTTCGGGACTCCTTCCGTCTCAAATTTGTTGGTGCGAAGCAGAGGCATTAGAACTCGCTATCAAACAGACTTGGGCGCAGTTATTTAGTGCAAAAAGTTTGTTTTACTGGCAGCGAATCGGCCTTGGAATCGAACAGATTGACTTCGCAATTTTAGTGCAGCCAATTAGTAACGCGATCGCTTCAGGAACGGCAGAAATTAACTTCGATCGCCTTCAAATACAGGCAAGTTGCGGTCTGGGTCAGAGTCTTGACAGAGGAGATGTTTTTCCCGACACCTACCAAATTAAACTGGCAACGGGGCAAATAGAAACGCAGCAATTGGGCAACAAAATCCGTGCCTATCGCCTGAAATCCGAGCCAGCATCAGAGAGCGATCGCGATTGTCTGGAGGCTTACTTACTCACTCGAGAAGAACAAGAACGTTTTTGCCTCGACGAAACTTCTTTAATGAGACTGATTCAGTTGGCTCAACGTCTGGCAAAAGAAAAGCAATATCGCGGTTCTCTCAAATGGACGATCGCGCAAGCCTCACAATTATACATAACCCAAATCAATCCCAATCTTGTTCGCCAAGCACCCACAGTCAATTTTTCTTCTAGAGAACCCTTCATGGAAGACTCCCAACCCCTGTTAACTGGATTATCCGCCTCTCCAGGACAAGTCATTGGTATTGCCCACGCGATCGCAGATGACGTAAATTTAGCCACAGTACCGGCCGGAAGAATTTTGGTCGCGCGAACCATTAATCCCGATTGGCTTCCTTGGCTCAAACAAGCGACTGGTCTGATCGCCGAAGCAGGAGGCATAACCAGCCATGCTGCCATCATTGCCAGAGAACTAAGAATTCCTGCCATTGTCAATGCGATTGGGGCAGCGCAACTTCTTAATACTGGGGAATCTCTGTTACTAGACGGAACCAAGGGAGAGGTGTATCGCCTCAAAGAAGAAAGCGCAATAGAGGAACAGGAGAGAATTAAGGCAAAATCTGCTCCCCTCCCATCCACTCTGAAAAACGGGGGAGTACAAACTCCAAAATCGAAAGATCAAAGAAAAATTTACGAAATTGCAATGCCTTATTATCCAATCGGGACTCAACTGATGGTCAATTTGAGCCAGCCCAGTGCAATTGCTCAAGCGCTGACGTTACCTGTTGATGGAGTCGGATTGTTGCGATCGGAATGGATGCTATCAGATTTATTGTCTCAAAAACCTTTACACGAATGGCTGGAAAAATCGCAGCACTCTCTCTTGGTGGAATGGTTAACGCGATCAATTGGCGAGTTTGCTAGCGGGTTTGCACCACGTCCTGTATTTTATCGCTCCGTCACTGGCAAAGCGTTTGAGCATCTCAGTTTTTCTTCGAGCCAGCAAGGTAATACATCGATAGAATCCAGGGGGACTAACGGCTATCAGTTAGATCCGACCCTATTTGATTTAGAATTGCAAGCCTTAAGTCAAATTAGCGCTTCTGGCTGTACGAATGTTAACCTGATTTTGTCATTCGTGCGGAGTGTGGAGGAGTTTAGCTTCTGTCGCCGTCGCATCGAACAAGCAGGATTATTTCAACAGACTACTTTTCAACTGTGGATCATGGCAGAAGTCCCTTCAGTGATTTTTCTGCTACCGCAATTTGTTAAGGCAGGGGTTCAAGGAATTTCCATCGGCACTAACGATCTGACTCAACTGCTGTTGGGAGTCGATCGCGAACAAGCGATGTTCTCCGATAGTTTGAATGCCCTTCATCCAGCCATGTTAGCGGCGATCGAGCAGTTGATTCGATTAGCTCAAACGGCGGGAATTCCCTGTTCAATTTGCGGTCAAGCGCCCGTACAGTATCCCGAACTCATTGATCGCTTGGTACAGTGGGGAATTACCTCAATTTCCGTAGAGCCAGAAGCCATAGAAAGCACCTATCGGGCGATCGCTCGTGCCGAACAACGTTTGCTCCTAAAATCGGCTAGACACCAACAACACGCTGATTGAGTCTCCGACTAAGTTTTTTCGCTCTTGTTTCTATCCTCACAAGTTCCTCAAATTTGAACTTTATACTAACTCTAACCAGGTAAAGAGGTTGAGATAGGATTATGAGTAATTGTCCTTGCTGTGGTAATTCCTTACTTCGCCATGTCCGTCATGGTAACGTTTATTGGTTCTGCCAAAGCTGTTGGCAAGAAATGCCTAACTTCGATCTCATGCGAATTCTTAATCCCCATCGTAAATTGAAGCAGAATGTACCGCCCATAGGCGGGGAGCAAAAGAAACTTGCAGAGGTAGTTTGTAGTTAGAGAATAAGAAGAACAATCATGTTTTTTACCAGCAATTTGTTAAAAACTTGTTAAGTAGGATGAAGTTAACATAATCTATAAAAGCAGTTGATCTAAAAAAAAGTATAGGGCTTTAAATTCAACTGCTTGGACTTTTCAATCTCAAACTCTTAAGCTTTAGTAGTACTTTTTAGATTTTTTCAAACTCAGCTATTATTTAAATAAATTAGTGATGGAGAAAAGCTTGATTCATGAGGATTTAGTAATCAGTCACGGATGATGGAAAAGCAGCTAAACAAGTCAGAACTGCGCCAACAACTGTTAAGACAACGACGATCGCTCCCCCAAAACCTTTGGCGAGAAAAAAGTGATTCCCTGTGCGATCAACTTCAATCACTATCTCTATTTATCGAAGCAAAAACTATTCTGGCGTACTTCAGTTTTCGTCAAGAACCGGATCTTAGCCCTTTATTTAGAACTCGTCGCTGGGGATTTTCTCGCTGCGTGGAAAAGTCTCTCGTTTGGCATAGTTGGAGTCTGGGAGAACCGTTGCAAAGAGGTGTGTTTGGCATTCAAGAACCTTTGCCCACAGCACCCTTTTTAAACCCCTCAGAAGTCGATCTCATTCTCGTTCCTGCCGTTGCTTGCGACTACCAAGGCTATCGTTTGGGTTACGGTGGCGGTTTTTACGATCGCCTACTCAATTCTCCTGAATGGTCGCAGATTCCTACCATTGGAATTGTCTTCGATTTTGCCCGTTTATCTCAGCTACCCATCGAGCCTTGGGATAAAAGATTGCAAGCTATCTGCACTGAAACGAATACTTTTCTTCACTAACTTTTGGAAAATATTTAGGCACTTGTACTTAAGCATTCGCGGATGATTAAATTAAAAATTCTCTATTTTCATATTAAGATTTATTGATTTCAAGCTCGCTCCTAACTAGCCTTGCTATCATAAAAATTCAAATTAGACGTATATTTATCGTTTTTACAAAAATTTGCACCTTTTAAAGCTTCTCAAAAGACGATGAGACACTATTGCGATAACTGGATTCAAGAATGGTGTGACAATAATGGCTGGACAGATTTATTTATGGAGCGCTGTAATTTTTATTGGGCGTTTCCACCGGGGGCTGTAATTCCAGAGCCAATTCCTAGAAATATTCTGAGAGCGATCAAAGCAGAAAAAGGATTGTGTGCTGAAGAAAAAGTGTGGATAATTTCTGCCACGGTATTGACGTTAATGGCTGCGACGCTGAGCTATTTACTGAAGTGTCCCATGCCACTCGTTTTTGCCTTTGCTTTTGCTGCAATTACTGTCGCTCAACTAGAAGTTGAAGACTAGTAACGTGGCAATTTAATTATTCCAAGAATGTCTGTATTAAGCAACCTCAAGATTATCTTAGTCGAACCAGCAGGTGCGTTAAATGTGGGTTCAGTGGCGCGGGTGATGAAAAATATGGGGTTGCAGCAGTTAGTCTTGGTGAATCCACATTGCGATCGCGATTCAGAAGAGGCGCGACGAATGGCAGTACATGGCGTTGAGATCTTGGAGCAAGCACAACTGACAGACAGCCTGCCAGAAGCCTTGAAAGGATGTCACAGAGCGATCGCAACGACATCGCGCAGCCGAACATTAGAGACTTCACTAGAAACTCCACAAGATGCCCTTCCTTGGTTACTAGAAGAAAATCTTACTTCTGCCCTAATTTTTGGCCCTGAAGATCGGGGATTAAGTAATATAGAGCTTAACTACGCTCAGCGATTTGTCTGCATCCCTTCCCATCGGGAATATCCTTCACTCAATCTGGCACAAGCAGTAGCGGTCTGTGCTTACGAACTCTATCAAATTTCTCTAGAACTAGGAGAGTCTTTTTTAGAGAAAAAAGCCAAATTATTAGAGGCTGAAACAGCGACTTTAGATGCTTTAGAGGGATACTATCAACATTTGGAAACTGTCTTGCTTCAAATTGGTTATCTTTATCCCCACACCGCAGCAGCACGCATGGAGAAATTCCGAAGTTTATACAATCGAGCCAATCTCAGCCGCGAAGAGGTGGCAATGTTACGGGGGATTCTCAGACAAATCGATTGGGTTTTGCAAGTCGTACCCGAAGGGAAACTGCCAGGGAATAGGGAATAGGAGACTGGGAGAAAGAAAAACTAATAGCTTTTTGGGAAAGCCAATCCCTGACTTAACTTCATCGACAATTCGCGCTAAGCTGAGAGACGAGTGAATGTTAGCTAACTATAAGATCTATGGGATTTCGCGCTTTAACTCTTATTGTCGTTTCTAGTTTATTTTGGTTATTGAGTTGGATGATAACTCCTACTGCCTTGGCAGTGACTCAGATTCAACTATTGGATATTTCTTACACCGATTGTCCTCCTGAGTTTGCCCAAGGAAACGTTACCAGTGGCGGATCGAGCGAGCCAGCAAATTGCTTTATGGTAACGGGTAAAGCCAAGAACCCTTCTGGTAAGACAGTTTACGATGCAGACGTTTTTGGTCGCATTTACGATGCCAACGGCGAACCCATCTTGCAAAACCGAGGTCGTATCGGTTCGATCTCGAAAGTTCCGCCAGGTGTCAGCAATTTTGAAGTCAGGATTTCAGTTCCTGCCAATCAACCGACACCTCTAAAGCTAGAACAGTTTAAAGCCTCTGGTTTTGCTGGCAATGTCCAACCTAATATCCAGAAGCGACTGGTGATTGGTGATTAGTGATTGGTGATTAGTGATTGGTGACTCATCAGATTTTGGATGAAAGGATGAAAGGATTGTTTTTCTACTGAACTACTGAACTCCTAAGTTAGGCAAAGCCTAACCTACACTACTGAACTCCTAAAACTGATAACTGATAACTGATAACTGACAACTGATACTAGCCCAAGCTATAGGCTGCTTGCGCGACTAATTGTTGAATGAATCCCAAAACGATAAACGCCAAAATGGGGGAAAAGTCCATTCCTCCTAGAGGTGGAATGAAAGAGCGGAAAATGTTGAGATAGGGATCGGTGATGGGACTGAGAAAAGAAATCGTCTGATAAGCCCAATTTGCCGTTTGAAACCAAGTTAGCAGACAACGAATAATCAGTAGAAGAGAATAAATTTGAAGAAAGTTTAGGATAATGCTAGCCAGAAACATCAGTACAAAATTTTCCTTACTCAATTGTCAAAGGTTTACTGATTATCTTAACTTGACATCTTTGATTATTGAATCTATCTAGTCCCTTTAATTTGCTGCACGATAGTGAGGGCAGAATAGCTAACCCCCGCCGTCCCTTCTCCTGGGTGCGTAGAATCGCCTGCTAACCAGAGATTTTTGATGGGCACTCTTGTGGCAACCCCAAAGGGGCCAAAGCTTGAAATTCGTTGCCCAACTCCGCCGACAATTCCTTTTTCTCTTGCGGTAAAACGGGCAAAGGTGCGAGGGGTAGCCACTTCCTGATGCAAAATGGTTTCTGGGGTGAGATGGAAGTATTTTCCCAGATGGGCGATCGCTTCTTGAGTATAGTGTTGTTTTAAGGCATCATAGTCTTCTTTCGTCCCTTGCCACCACATCTGGGTATCTGTAAAGGAAGAGGCAATAATCGTTGCTTTTCCCTCTGGTGCCCGTCCGTCTCCGGGTTTACTCACTGAAACAAACAGTGAATTATTCTCGCCAATGGGGCCGTCATAGTCGTAGAGAAACTGTAAGTGAGGCGGACATTCTTCTGGAATGGCACTTCGATCCACCCCAAGATAGATGACAAATGCCCCCGACGCTTCTGGAAGTTTATCGATGCGAGGTTGATAGCGATTTTGAAGTGAATTTTCCTCGACCAGTTTTACTAAATTCTGAACCGTGACGTTAGCTACTACTTGGTCGGCGTTTTCTGTCCAAACTTCATCAGTTTTGAGATTGCGAACTTTTACGCCAGTAACGCGCCCAGAGTCAGTATAAATCTCTTCAACCCGATGGCGCATCAATAGTTTGCCGCCGTATTTTTCTAATGCTTCTACCAAGCGATCGCTCAATACCTGCATACTCCCCTGAAGGTGATACAGTCCCTGCGGTTCCTGGGAAACTGCCAATGCCGTCGCTGCATACAAAAGTGCCGTTTCATCAGCATCTACTTGGGAATACAACTTCAGTTGCAAATCGAGAAACGTCTTGAGACGCTTATCTTGATATAAACCATACAACTTCAGGGCATCTCCCACCGTCATCAAGGTAAACGGTACGGTAATTAAGGTATCCAACCGCACCGCCGACACCAACCGCCAGAAATCCCAAAGATTGCGAGGGGGTAAAACGGGATCGCGAGATTGAAAGTTCCAACTGGCGCGAAATAAGTTTGCCATCAGTTGCCAGAAAGGTTCGCTTCCAGGAAACTGTCGCTGTCTCTCAGCTTGCCATTTTTGGGGATCTCGCCAGACATTAATCGGTTCTTTTTCTCCTGGCAAAAAAACGGCACAAGCGGGATCGCAGGGAGTAGCATCGGGTAATTCGACTGCCAGTTCTTGAAAAATTCGATGATGAATGCCACCTGGTTCTAATCCTGCTACTTGAGTCGCACCGACATCAAAAACAAAACCTCGACGTTTAAAGGTAGAAGCACATCCTCCTGGCAGAAAAGCTTGGTCGAATATAATGACTTCGTACCCTCGACGGGCAAGTAACGCGCCTGCGGTTAATCCGCCAATTCCTGCACCGATAACAATGACGCGGGATTTTTTAGGACTGCCTTCGCTGCTTGCCATGCTTTTTCCTTAACATTTCTTAATATTTCTTTTCATATGGTAAGCCGATCTGCACCTAACTTGCAGAAAATGAAACTGAGAACTATTTAAGTTGAATTGTAAAAATTTATAATGGAATACTGGACTCTGTTGATAATTCGATCGCCCTTCTGACCTCTTCTCAACCATGACCAATTCTCAGCGTCGCTACCACATTACCACCTTCGGCTGTCAGATGAATAAAGCTGACTCGGAACGCATGGCTGGCATTTTAGAGGATATGGGTTTCGAGTGGTCAGAAGATCCCTATGCAGCAGATGTCGTTCTCTACAATACTTGCACCATTCGGGATAATGCTGAACAAAAAGTCTATTCCTACTTGGGCAGACAGGCAAAACGCAAGCACGAAAAACCCGATCTCACCCTAATTGTCGCGGGGTGCGTGGCCCAGCAGGAAGGCGAACAATTATTGCGGCGCGTTCCCGAACTCGACTTAGTAATGGGCCCCCAACACGCCAATCGCTTGCAGGATTTGCTCGAAGAGGTGCTTGCTGGTAATCAAGTAGTTGCCACGGAACCCATTGAGATCATGGAAGATATTACTAAACCTCGCAGGGAAAGTACGGTAACTGCCTGGGTTAATATCATCTATGGATGCAACGAACGCTGTAGCTATTGCGTCGTTCCCAATGTCCGAGGCGTAGAACAGTCGCGCACGCCAGAAGCGATTCGCGCCGAAATGGAAGAATTGGGAAGACAGGGATATAAGGAAGTTACTCTGCTAGGACAGAATATCGACGCTTATGGACGAGATTTACCAGGAGTGACGGAAACAGGAAGGCACAAACATACCCTAACGGATTTGCTCTACTACGTGCATGACGTACCTGGAATCGATCGCCTTCGTTTTGCCACTAGCCATCCTCGCTACTTTACCGAACGCTTAATTCGCGCTTGTCAAGCGTTACCCAAAGTCTGCGAACATTTCCATATTCCCTTCCAGTCGGGAGATAACGAAATCCTCAAAGCGATGAAGCGCGGTTACACTCACGAAAGATATCGCCAGATTATCGCGAAAATTCGCGAGTTGATGCCCGATGCGTCTATTAGTGCCGATGCCATCGTTGGATTTCCTGGCGAGACGGAGGAACAGTTTGAGAATACCTTAAAATTAGTGGAAGAGATTGCCTTCGATCAGTTGAATACTGCCGCTTATTCTCCCCGTCCGGGTACGCCTGCGGCAACTTGGGAAAATCAGATTAGCGAGGAAGTCAAAAGTGATCGCCTGCAACGTCTCAATCATCTAGTTGCTACAAAAGCAGCCGAAAGATCGCAACGTTACCTCGGACGCATCGAAGAAGTTTTAGTAGAAGAGCAAAATCCCAAGGAACTTACTCAAGTAATGGGGCGGACGAGAGGAAATCGTCTTGCGTTTTTCCCAGGCAATATTCAAGAATTGAAGGGCGAGTTAGTAAACGTAAAAATTACGGAGGTTCGAGCTTTTAGTCTGACAGGCGAGATAGTTTCTGGGGTTCCTTTAAACGTCTAGTCAAGCCAGCTTCGCTATTGTGGATTCGCCTCTTTCCAATTTTTTGTCTATATTTAAAGTAGAGACAGTTGGAGCAATGAGGAGGTGAGCTATGACGCAAACAATTTCTTACTCCATCGACGTTATCAAAGATGAGGCTCGTCAATTAGTCGAACGCGGCGTTGTGGATCGCCAACAACCCATATACATTCTCTGTCAGTTCATTCCTCCTCGTGAATGGGTTTGTGTTGAGTACGAGTTAGAGAGAAATGACTTTTTGCTCAGAGACCACATTATCGATCTACTAGCTCATGAAGAGTGGGAAGACGATTGATAAGCAATTCAAAATTCTTTCAGGCAAAATTCAAATAAAATTTATTCGCCTATCTCTAGTACTAATTGTGTTTTTGTTGTCTTTGTTGAGCTTGTATCAGAAATACTTTCATCGGTGTTTTCTTCGATATCTAGCCAACTGTCGCGATCGCTCTCTAATAAACTATGTGCAGCTTCTAGCAAATCGGCCATCATCTCTTTGAGGTCGTCTCGACTGGTGAGATAGGTTTTTAAAGCGTCTATGGGATCGAGACTGCTACCAACTCCTAACTCCGGTAGGCGGGGACGCGCTAATTGACTGGCTAATTCTGGACGGATAGTATAGCTATGAGCCGATTTAAGAGCTTCCTGAAGCGCAGAAGTATTGATCGCCTCAAGTTGTTCGGAGCAAATTTTATAGATTAATCGGACAACAGCATCTTTGATCTCTTTTTTAGCTATCGCTTTTAAAATTACTGATTGAGGCTCGTCTTTTTCGGAAACATCTACCTCAATTGTACAGAAGGGACGTGCAGGTAAAGAACAAAATTCCCAAGCTACTTTTCCTTTTTCGACTTCAACAAATACGTATCCTTTCTCTTCTTTCTCTTCGCTAAAATCAACCCTCTCAACACTACCTGGATAAATGATGGGGGGATTGTTGGATGGATTGAGATTTTGGTGCTTGTGAACGTGACCTAGTGCCACATAATCAAATTCAGGACGGATGAGTAAAGAAATAGGAATCGTAAAACCTTTACCCACTGCTAAAAACCGTTCTGCTCCCAAATTAGCGCGATCGACCATCAAATGACCTAATAAAATAGTAGGAATGTGGGGATCGAGTTGACGAATTTCTCCTTCTAAAACGGGTTCGAGTTTTTTAATCAATAAATCATTAACTTCAGCTAGCGATAATCCTTCGGTTTCTGGACGAGTCAGCAGCGTCGAACGAGTTAACCAAGGTAGGGTAATAATTTGTATATCTCCTTTGCGAGTTATAATTCGATGTGTCTTAATCGTGTCTCCCACAATAAATCCAGGTACGGCTAAAGTCCGATAAATACACAAACTCGCCCCACCATTTCCCTGAGAATGTTGATCGTGATTTCCTACTAATAAAACTGTGGGAATTTTGGCATCTGCTAAACGACGAAATTGGGAAGCAAAAGCTTCTTGAACGTAAGGCGGAGGAGTAGCATCAGGAAAAGCATCTCCACCGAATAAAACAATATCTACAGGTTCATTAATAGCGCGATCGATGGATAAACTTAAGGTATTAACAAAATCCTCTAATCGCGTATTTAATCCAGTTTTAGGATTAATGCGACCATGAGAAAAACCGCTACCAATATGAATATCTGAAAGGTGAAGAATTTTCATTGGTGATTGGTGAGAAGGTGATTGGTGATTCGTAATTCGTAATTCGTAATTCGTAATTCGTAATTCGTAATTGGGAGTAGAGGGGAAAAATTAATCCAAAATCCAAAATCTAAAATCCAAAATAAAATAACTGATAACTGTTCTCCTATTCCTCAAAAATTAACGCTTTACCGCGTACATCTGGATAAAATTTACCGCGATCGTAAACAACTTGACCTCCTACAATGGTAATCGCGGGCCAGCCAGTCAGATTCCACCCTTCAAACGGACTCCAGCCACATTTTGTTTGTAACTCTTCTCGCAAAACGGGACGATAGGCATTTAAATCGACTAAGACTAAATCGGCATCGTATCCAGGTGCGATCGCGCCTTTATTAGGAATTTTATAGCCTTTAGCCACTGCCGCCGACATCCAATGAGATACCTGAACAACGGTGCAACGTCCCTGCATAGCTTGCGTTAGCATTAAAGGTAAAGACGTTTCTACCCCAGGCATTCCCGAAGGCGTATTGGGATAATCTTTTGCCTTCTCTTCTAGGGTATGGGGTGCGTGATCGGTAGCGATAAAGTCAATTACCCCATCCAATAAAGCTTTCCAGAGGATGTCATTATTTGGGCGCGATCGCAAGGGAGGATTCATCTGTGCCAGCGTTCCTATTTTTTCATAGGCCTCCGTATTCAGCAGCAAATGCTGTGGCGTTACCTCCGCCGTCACCCAACTGGGTTTATCCTGTCTGAGGAATTCTGCTTCTACCCCAGTGGAAAGATGCAGGATATGTAAGCGACGCTGATATTTTTTGGCTAGTTTTAGGGCTAATTGAGTGGCATTGAGGGCAGCTTGTTCGTCTTGGATTTGAGAATGGATTGCTGGATCGGTAATTCCGGCAAATTGTTTTCGGCGTTCCAGAATTCTGGCATGATCCTCTGCATGAACCGCAATTAAACGCTTCCCTCTGGCAAAAATTGGTTCTAACTCTTCTTCCCGACTCACCAATAAAGGGCCGTGCATCGAACCCATAAAAATTTTAATGCCACAAGTGGGCTTAGCTTCCAGCAGATCCGGCAGATTTTCTGGTGTTGCCCCAATAAAAAAGCCATAATTAACTAGACACTTTTCGGCAGCCCGTTGCAGTTTATCATCTAAAGCCGCCTGGGTAGTGGTCAAAGGTCGCGTATTGGGCATTTCTAGGAAAGAAGTGACTCCTCCTCTAGCACAGGCACGACTTGCCGTAGATAAATCTTCTTTGTGTTCTAGCCCAGGTTCCCGAAAATGGACTTGGGGGTCAATAACCCCAGGCAACAAAGTTAAACCCGTTGCGTCTATGATGGT
>CAYTUO010000069.1:0-14714 GCA_964441015.1 uncultured Pleurocapsa sp. | reverse complement strand
TTCCCAACAGCTTTAATAAACTTTAGAAAAGAAATCAGTGATTAAATCTAGCTCTGTTGAGAAACAGTTCGGCTATCGAGTATCCAGCCTTCAAAAACCGGGAGCATCCCGTTTTGGCAAATTTATCATAGGTAGTGCGAGCATCTTGTTTTACGGAACTTACTATTTTTTGCTTGTATGCCTTGCTAGGCATGGCGTACAGATATCAAGATTCACGAATGTGTAGCCATGTACGATCTTGAACTATGCTGGCGATCGCAGTAGAGACCTAGCATGCTACGTCTCTACTAAAAATATAGGTGCGATCGCCTCAAAACACGCTTCAGATAAGTAACGGGACTTACTCGATTATTTAACTTTTTATATCTTTGTTTCAAAACTATTTTCAATTAAAGATTCAGTAAAGATGATAGTAACAGGTAGATTTTTGAGTTGAAATACAGGAATATTATCAATATGATAGTAGAGATTAAGAAATGCTAAGCGACTATCAATTTACTAAAGGCAACCAAATGCTAAGGGAGATAAAGCATTGAAGTCCGCACCAAGAACAAAAACAGACATGCCTGTTATCGTTTATGCCCCTCAAAGTCGCCTGAGAAGTCCCGTGCAGTTGTTCCAAGAGATGTGGTACGATCTGCTGGCATCGCGGGATTTAGCATGGCAGTTGTTAGTTCGAGATATTAGCGCTCAATATCGTCAGTCAGTTTTGGGAATTCTCTGGGCATTTATTCCACCGCTAATAACAACAGTAGGTTCGACTTTTCTAAAGGATGTCGGCGTTCTTAACCTTAATAAATTGGGAGATATACCGATTCCTTATCCTTTATACGTGCTGTTTAGCATGACCCTATGGCAGATGTTTCTAGATTCCATGAATAATTCTATGGGAGCCGTCAGAGCAGCCAAGGGAATGTTAGCCAAAATTCGCGTTCCTTTAGAGGCATTTGTTCTTGCTAAATTGGGACAGACATTTTTTAACTTTAGCGTTCAGTTAGTATTAGTTGTCATTTTATTTATCTACTATATTGTTCGAGGAGAAATTCAGATCACTTGGAGTGTTATTTTGGCACCCGTAGCCTTTATCCATTTAATGATGTTCGGGGTAGCTTTAGGCTTATTTTTCGGGCCGCTATCCTCCCTATATACAGATGTTGGAAAAGTCTTGGGTTATATCAATCGCATCTGGTTGTTTATAACGCCAGTGATTTACCCAATTCCCAGAGAGGGATTATGGGCAACCTTGGTTAGATTCAACCCTGTCACGCCTTTGTTAGTGACGACGCGAGAATTAGCCACGACAGGCCATATTTCTTACCCTGCTGGATTTTGGATTGCTAGCGCGATCACGTTTATTGGATTGATATTGGGATGGATTTTTTACCGTCTGTCAATGCCTTTTATTGTTGAAAGAGCAGCAATCTCTTAAAGTTACACTTTTTGATAACCCCAATCTCTTGTAAAGACCTTGCATGCAACGTATCTACTGTGACTAGATTTTCCCATTTTGAATTTTGAATTTTGAATTTTTAATTGCTTATTATGGCTGATGAGGTATTAATTAAAGTTGAAAACGTCTCGAAAAAGTTTTGCCGCGATTTAAAGAGATCTCTGTGGTATGGACTTCAGGATATTACCTCGGAAGTAATGGGTCGCAAATTCGATGGGCAACTTCGTCTAGACGAGTTTTGGTCAGTCAATGACATTTCGTTTGAATTGAAACGCGGTGAATGCTTAGGACTCATTGGACACAATGGAGCGGGTAAAAGTACTCTCCTAAAAATGCTCAATGGCATACTCAAGCCAGATAAGGGAAGAATTGAGATGCGGGGAAAAGTAGGAGCCTTGATTGAGCTATCTGCTGGGTTTAACGCAATTCTGACGGGACGGGAAAATATCTATGCTAGGGGGACAATCCTGGGCTTTACGAAGGCTGAAATCGATCACAAAATGGATGCGATTATCGAATTTTCCGAATTAGGAGAGTTTATCGATACTCCTGTCATCAACTACAGTTCAGGGATGAGGGTTCGATTGGGGTTTGCGATCGCGGCTCAAATGGAACCAGATATTTTGCTTCTTGATGAGGTATTAGCTGTTGGCGATGTTGGATTTCGCGCTAAGTGTTTTAATACTATCTATCAAATGATACAAAATGCAGCAGTTATTTTGGTATCTCATACTATGCCTCAGATATCGAGAGTCTGTTCTGGCATTATGGTCATGAATCATGGTAAATGTGAGTTTCAAGGAAAGGATGTAGCCAAGGGAATTGATATTTTTTATTCTGACTTTAAGGGTGAGGAAGGGATTGTTACAGGAAGCGGTCGGGCAGTTATTCATCAAGTAGAACTTGAGAGTAATGGCAAGAAAGGTATTGACCAGATTACCTATCTAGATGAGCTTTTACTCCATCTTGATCTAACGGTTGACCCAGATGTTAAACACCCCGAAATCAATGTAACTATTCTCAGCCAAGAATTGCAAAATGTTGCTCAATGTCATTCATTATTTAATGGGTTTAAAATTGTTAATTCAGGAGAAAGAACGAAAATTGTCCTGAATTTGGGTGCAATCAACCTAAATCCAGGTATTTACTCTTTGAGTTTGGCTATTCAATCAGAGAAACGAGGAGAAATATTAATCAATTATTATAACTTTAAAAAGTTTAAATTATCTGGTCAATTTTATGGAATTGCACCTTTGCAAATTGTCGGAAGCTGGAGGACTTTTTAGTGTGACAAAATTAACTCAAACAAACTATATACTCCTTGAGAAACAATTAATCCACTTATTAGGATGCCAAAATGATTGAAAACTTTCTCTCAAAACTGGGATTTTTAGAAGCTCCCCAATCAAACAACTTTATTTATATATTTATCCATGTAGGCAAAGCAGCAGGTACAACTATAGGTAAAACTATAAGTCAACACTATCGTGAGAAAAGTTTGCCTCTTTACGATAACCGACTTTTAAAATACATAGAAAGCAAACATGGAAATTTAGATATAATTGACAACTTGAGTCGCAGTTATGGCTATACAGATTTAGTATCGAGTATTAAAGATCGAATCATCAACAAAGAGATGGTCACTGATTTAATTAAATCACTGCCAGCTAGTCAAAGAGATTCAATTCAGTGCATTTATGGACATTTAGCTTACTATGGCATTCATGAACTTTTTAATAAAGAACCAAGATATTTTGCGTTTCTAAGGAATTCAGTCAATAGAACTCTGTCTCGTTATAATTACCTCTTATCAAAATCGCCAGAGCGACAGAAATTCTTTAAAGTTATGAGAGAGGATGGAAAGATTTTTCCCTTTGAAGAGTGGCTAGAAAATTATCCGTATGTGTCTAATCGCATGGTATGGTTTTTATCTCAGCGTTACGCTGGTGAAGTAATGAATCATCATCATGTCATTCCTGATGAGCAAGACTTGGAGAATGCCAAAAATTTATTAGATAAACTTTACTTCATTGGTTTAACAGAGAGGAGTCAAGATTTTGAATTTATTTATAATCGATTGGGAATTAATAGTTACTTAAGCGATCAGAATATCTCTCGAAAGTTTTTTATTCCTGAAGAACCTCAGACAATTCAAAAAAAAATCTTAGCAAAAAATCAATTAGATTTGCAACTATATGATTATGCAGTGAAGCTAAACAGGAAAATTTGCTCTCAAATCCGAGATTACAATCGCTCTGTCTTGTCCACTCAAGCTAGACGAGTTATTTCCAAAACTAAGCAACTTATCAAGCAACGATATCATTGAAATAGTCTTAAATTTCTACAAAAAAGAAGCAGGTTATGATAGGCAAATTGCTCTCTAGTATAGGATTCATAGAAGATATGGACACCGAAGACTTTATCTATATCTTTCTTCATGTAAATAAGTGTGCGGGTACAACGATTTGCAATCATATAGAAAAACAATACGCTCGACAGGAAATTTTAGCGCTGTACTATCAACAAATTACTAACTTCCTAGAGAGCAAGTACGGAAACATTCAGAAAGCGTTGGGTATAGAAGATCCAACAATAAAGACCCCGATAGTCAAAAAAGAGTGGATAGCAGATTTAATTCAATTGATGCCTGCTAGTCAAATAAACTCTATCAAAATTATCTATGGACATCTGGCTTATTATGGAATCCATGAAATATTTAACAAAAAACCTAGATATTTTACATTTATTAGAAATCCCATAAGTAGAACTATTTCTCATTATAATTATCTAAGATCTCAACAGCCAGAAAGACAGAAGTTTGTTAAAGTTATGCAAGATAATGGACAAATAGTTCCATTTGAAGAGTGGCTTAAAAATGAGATACCGCCAACACATCCTGCATGTAACCATATGGTTTGGTTTTTTTTCCAACGTTTTTATGGGGAAAACCTAAATGATTATCATTTTTCTCCTAGCGAAAAAGATTTAGAAGAAACTAAAAATAGGTTAAAGGAAATTTATTTTGTAGGGTTAACAGAAAATCCTAGCGATCTGGATTTTATTTATAACAGATTAAGGATCGATAATTGTTTGAGCGATCGTAATATCTCGCAAAAGTACTTTGTAGCTGAAGATTATGAAAAAACGAAAGATATAATCATAGCAAAAAATCAGTTAGATTGGCAGTTATATAATTATGCAGTGGAGCTAAACGATAAAATGTGCTCTCAAACTAAAGATTATAGTCGATCTGGTCTATACACTCGTTCTGTACGGAATCTTTACAGAGTCAAGCAAAAAATCAAAAAATCTATTTTTTTAGCATAATTTATTGTACGGTGATAACTAAAAAAATACGACAAAAGTTTAGATGAATTAAAAGGGAAGTATGAAAAATTTCATAGTAGATTTTAATGATACTCCATTTGTAAAGACTAGTTACGTTGCACCTCAAGTAGATCGACTGAATTGGAGAGCAGAACTTCTACTAACTCAAAATCAAGAAGCTATCAAAAATAAGCGCATTCTCGATCTTGCCAGCCACGATGGTCGGTTTTCCTGGGCTTGTCTAAAGCTCGGAGCAAAATATATAACTGGTATTGAAGGAAGACCACACTTGGTTGAAAGTTCAATAAAAAACTTGAATATTCTGGGATTCGACTCAACATATTTCAATTTTATTTGTAGTGATATCTTCGCTCATTTAGATAAATTTGAACCTGGGCAATTTGATACCATTCTCTGCTTCGGTTTTTTTTATCACACTCTGCGGCAACCTGAATTATTAGCCCAGGTTAAAAGGTTGAAACCTAGTACATTTATCTTGGACACAAGAGTAAAGAGGATACCGAATATTCTCAAGCTAGCTAGATGGCTTTTAAAAATTGGACTGTTTTCACTCAAGAGTTCGCCAGAGATTGATTCACCGCTAGCAGAGTTATTAGCTGGTCAATACTTCGTTTACAGAAAACAAGATATTACCAAAGATGGTAATACAATTGATCCCTTAGCTCTTGCTGCAATACCCACAGATAAGGCAGTCAAGTTATTATTAAAGACCTACGGCTTTAGTTTTCGGAAGATTAATTGGGAGATGGCAGAGGTTGAGAACTACACTAATCAGCAGCCCTCGCCCATAGAAAATAATTATGGTTTCTTCGACATCGGTGTAGTAGATATCAATAAAGATGGCGCTCTGGACATCTTTACTGCTAATCATTATGCTAGAAGCAATCTTTTGCTTGGCAATAGCCAGGGCAAATTTACAGATATTCTATCTCAATACAAGCTTGACCAGGATCGTCAATTTCCGAGTCTAGAAGATTCAGAGAACGAACCGCCAATTAACCATTCAGGAATATATATTTATTGGTATTTAGGAGAACTGAATATAGTTACCCATCATACTAAGGAAATGGGTTCAGTCAGTGGGAAAATTGAGGTATTTACTCAGGTAAAAGCTGAACGCAATAACCTTGTAGACATCGATCTTCAAGAAAAACTGCTATCTTCTGGGGCAACTCAATCAAATATTAAGTTTACGCTACAAGAGAATGGTCGGTTGATACTCAAGCCCTACCAAGTTGCTCTTCCGTTCTCTTTCAAGTTGGACGAGAACGTACCTCTCAATCATATATACATAGGAGCTAAAAAAGTACAGCCTAAATCACACAATTTTGTTCTTGCTCTGAGGGATCGTCATGGTATAGCTTGGGCTGACTATAACGCAGACAGGAAAATTGATGTGTTTATGTCTCGTGGTGGAATGAAAGGGGAAATGAAAAAGATTCCCCAGAAATTTAGTGACGAATTGCTAGCTAATAGGGGAAGCGGTAGTTTTGAGGATATTACATTTTCATCAGGAATAATCAAGGACGATTGTCCAGCTAAACAGGTAGCTTGGGTAGATTATAACAATGATAACCGATTAGATCTCTACATTCTGTGCAGTAGATCAAATCTGCCGTTCCGAAATCAATTGTACCGACAGGAAACCAACGGCAAATTTATCAATGTTGCAAAGGAACTTGGTCTTGATTTTTCCGGAGAAGGGATATTTGCTTGGCTGGATGTTGATGGAGATAGAGATATGGATTTAGTTTGGGCATCAAAGGAACTGTTGCAGTTATATGTCAATCAGGCTGGAAGGTTTGCTCCTCACAACATCAGTCCAATTCCAGGTGGAAAAAAGCTCAATGGCGAAACCGGAAACCTGGCAATTTCGGATTTCGATCTGGATGGCGATTTGGATATGATCCTTACGTCATATAGTGGCAGTATTGCCTTCTTGACAAATAACCATGGAACATACAAGCTAATAGAGCCAACCTCAATTGGATTACCTATCAAAGGTTTGACTGCTAACTGGGTTGACTACGATAACGATGGATTACCCGATCTTCACATTATTCCCTACGGCTTGTTTCGTCAGCGTCCCGACCATTCTTTTGAAGCAACACAACTGTTGGAATTTTCTTCCTCGAAAAAATCACAAGTTGTTGATGCCCGATGTACTTGGTTTGATGCCGACAATGATGGTTTTCGAGATGCTTTAATAGCTATGCGAATCCTTCCTAGTTCTAAGCTTGAAAGAAAAAAGGACAGCAACTCTAAGAAAAACTACTGGCTGAGGAACTGGCACTCAGCAATTTATCACAACATCAGCTCTGGAAATCACTGGCTTCAGATCGAGTTGATCGGCTCGTTAGGAAACCTCCAAGCAATTGGAGCAAGTGTAATGGTGATAACGCCCAGTGGTAAGCAATTACAGCAGGTAGGCAGCACCGATGGGTTTCGTATATCCCAAGGTCACTACCGCCTGTACTTTGGACTTGGAAAGCACAATCGACCAGATCTTGTGAAGATATTCTGGCCCGATGGCAAGGTGCAGGAAATTCATAATCCTCCAGGCGACCAGTTACTAGTTATCGAGCGGGAGGCAGAACAAGTAGCGTGATGGTACTACCTGGCGAAAAAACAATGATGCCCAATTTTTTAATTATCGGTGCAGCAAAAGGAGGAACAACTGCGCTGCATTACTACCTAAAGCAACATCCGCAAATCTACATGAGTCCTGTCAAGGAAACCAAATTTTTTGTCTTCGAGGGTGAGAAAGTAAATTATCGCGGGCCGGGCGATTTAGAAGCCAATCGTAGCGTCATTACCAATATCCAAGCTTACCAAGCGCAGTTTGAGAAAGTCACGCATGAAATAGCCATTGGGGAGTCATCCCCCATTTACCTCTACAGTCCAAAGGCTCCTGAGCGTATCCAGCACTATATCCCTAATGTTAAGTTAATTGCCATTCTTCGCAATCCTGCCGATCGCGCCTTTTCAAGTTTTCTACACCTAATTCGCGACGGTCGAGAATGGCTGACCGATTTTGAGCAGGCACTTAAGGAAGAAGAAAAACGGATAGCCGATAATTGGGCACTACTTTGGTACTATAAAAATGCGGGATTCTACTACCTTCAGCTAAAGCGCTACTTCGACAGATTTAGTCCTAGTCAAATCAGAGTCTATCTCTATGAAGACTTGAATAATAGCCCTATCGAACTTATCCAAGATCTTTTTCGGTTCTTGGAAGTTGATAATACATTTGTACCAAATACCTCGACAAGACACAATGTCTCCCTCATTCCCAAAAACAAATATTTGCATGAATTCTTGACACAACCCAAGCCAATTAAGTCTGCTCTGAGCCAATTGATTCCCACTAGAGTTCGCCAAAGAATTACTACTACTTTAAAAGAAAAAAACCTGACTAAACCAACGCTTTCACCAGAGTTAAGAAAAGAATTAATCGAGGTGTATCGAGAGGATATTTTAAAGCTTCAAGATTTGATTGGAAGGGATCTTTCTCAGTGGTTAGAGTAAATTGTGTTATCTAGGGAAGGAAGAAATAAAGTCACTGTATGAAATTACCCAATTTTCTGATTGTTGGTGCAGCAAAAGCAGGAACTACATCCCTATATCAGTATCTTAATCAGCATCCAGATATTTACATGCCTAGTCGCATCAAAGAAACTTTTTTCTTCAGTGGCATAACCGCAGAAAAATTTCCTGGCATGGGTCATGAATATGCTAAATCTGCAATAACTAACCTAGACAAATATTTAGAACTCTTCAGTGAAGCAAAAGAACAAAAGGCTATTGGTGAAGCTTGTGTTGCATATTTATACTATTACGAAATTTCCCTCAAGCGTATCTTAGCTTTACTAGGGAAAAATATAAAAATTATTATTTGCTTGAGACATCCAGTCGATCGCTCATATTCTAATTACCTTCATCATGTAAGAGAAGGCTGGGAAACACTGTCATTCTTAGAAGCTATAAAAGCAGAAAGTTGGCGTAAGGAAAAGGGATGGTGGTGGGGATTTGAATATCTACCCGTTAGCCAATATTATTCTCAGGTCAAAGCTTATTTGGATGTTTTTGGGAAGGAACGCACGCTAATCATTCTTTATGAAGACTTGCTTGAAGATCAGCTGGGGGGAATTCAGAAAATATTTCAGTTTCTTGATGTCGATAATTCTTTTGTCCCCGATACATCTAAAAAATACAATCAATCTTTGATTCCTAGAAATCAAACTTTACACAAATTTATCAATAAACCCAACCAAATTATGTCTATTCTCAAGCGTAAGGTTCCTCATCATTTGTTGAAACAGATGACTGACAATCTTAACACCCTAAATCTTACCGAACCCCCAAAACTTCCAGCAGAGGAGCGGCGAAAGCTGATTCCTCTATACCAAGAAGATATCTTAAAGCTACAAGATCTAATTCAGCGCGACCTGACTCATTGGCTAGAGTAAGAGATATCTCATCGAGTAACATATACCTAAAATCTTCTTGGGAAGAGCAGTATTCAGTGATTCGTATAAGGAAATTTATCAATGTCTAAGTTTATTCTTGGCGGTGGCATGACCGGATTGGCCGCAGGAGTCGCATCTGGATTGCCAATCTTTGAAGCAGTGGATGCTCCTGGCGGCATTTGTTCTTCCTACTATATTCGACCTGGAGAAAAGCAACATCTCAGAGAAGCTCCCGATGATGGAGAAGTCTATCACTTTGAGATAGGTGGAGGACACTGGATTTTTGGCGGCGATCCAACAGTCTTGCGCTTTATCGACAGTCTTACACCCGTCAAAAGCTATGCGCGGCGATCCTCTGTCTATTTCCGAGAAAAAAATCTCTATGTTCCCTATCCCCTACAAAATCATCTGCGTTGCTTAAGTCCTGAAATTGCCAGTAGCGCCCTCGCAGAAATGGCTCAACCTCAAGGAGAATTCCGCACCATGAAAGAATGGTTACAGCAAAGTTTTGGCCCCACTCTCTGCGAACTATTTTTCTACCCGTTTCACGATCTATATACTGCTGGACTATACGAAAAAATCGTTCCCCAAGACGCTTACAAGTCCCCTGTGAATCTATCCTTGGCGATCCGAGGCGCTCTCAATGAAGCTCCGCCTGTAGGCTATAACGTCACCTTTGTCTATCCTGGAGAAGGATTAAACACTCTAGCACAACGAATGGCAGAACGCTGTGACGTGCGCTACGGAAAATGTGCCCAAAAAATCGACGTGCGAGACAAAACCGTCTATTTCACTGATGGCAGTGCGGTTTCCTATGACACGATGATTTCCACGCTACCCCTCAACAAAATGCTAACAATGACGGGATTGGAAGTAGATGCCCAACCCGATCCTTATACCTCTGTATTAGTCCTGAATATCGGTGCCCAAAGGGGCGAAGCTTGTCCTGACGATCACTGGTTGTATAATCCTGATGCTAAATCAGGTTTTCACCGAGTTGGTTTTTACAGCAATGTAGATCCTTTCTTCTTGCCTAAGTCTGCCCAAGAAAGAAGCGATCGCCTCAGTATCTATGTCGAACGGGCATACGTTGGCGGAACTAAACCTAGCGAAGCAGAAATAGCTAAGTATTCGGCAGATGTTGTCCAAGAACTACAGGAATGGGGATTTATCACCAATGCTGAGGTAGTCGATCCAACTTGGATTGAGGTAGCTTATACTTGGGCTTATCCCAGTTCTCCCTGGAAGCAGCAAGCTTTACGAATTTTGGAAGAACATGGGGTTTATCAAATAGGACGTTATGGGCGCTGGATATTTCAGGGCATAGCAGATTCAATTAAAGATGGCTTTTTTGTTGGTGCAAGCTTTAAGGAGAATTAATCATGCTGAGGTTGAAACCTAATCTGAAGAAAGACTTGGAGTTTCCTGCCATTGCCCCCGTTTCTGATGACGTGGAAAGACCTTTATGGTCAGTGATAATTCCCACCTATAATTGCGCTGATTATCTTGTTGAAACGCTTCAGAGTGTCTTGAATCAAGACCCTGGTTCCGAAAAGATGCAGATTGAAGTTGTGGATGATTGCTCAACTAAAGATGACCCCGAAGCAGTCGTAAAAAAAATCGGTCAAGGTAGGGTATCTTTCTTTCGCCAACCGAACAATGTTGGCGCTCAAGCTAATTTTAATACTTGCATTCAGAGAGCTACAGGACATTGGGTACACATCCTTCACGGCGATGATATCGTTATGTCAGGCTTTTATAAAGCATTTGAGCAAGCATTCCAGAAAGAGCCAAACATCGGAGCAGCTTTCTGTCGTTATATCTTCATAGATGAGAAGGGTAAACAGCAACAAGTATCACCAATCGAGAGTGAGACATCAGGGATTATTTCGGACTGGGTAGAGCGGATTGCAGTTATACAAAGAATTCAAACACCTTCTATTGTAGTTAGGCGAAACGTTTATGAAAAATTAGGGGGATATCACCTTGAACTAATCCATGCTGCTGATTGGGAAATGTGGAAAAGGATTTCTGTACATTATCCAGTTTGGTATGAGCCTAAGCCATTAGCATGTTACCGTCAACACTCCACATCAGATTCTTCTCGTTTGGTTCGCTCTGCTAAGAATCTTAGTGATACACGCAGGGCTATTAAGATTTCTCAAGCGTATTTGCCCCAGTCAATTTCCGAGCAACTATCGGATCGAGCTAGAGAGTTCTACGCACTTCATGCGATTGAGAAGAGGCTCCCTTTACTGCTTGAGACAGGAGATTTTATTGCAGTCATTGCTCAGATTCAAGAAGCTCTTAAGTGTAGCCGTTCGTCCAAAGTAATCAAGGCATTAGTCAACTTTATTATATGGACTTTAAAAAGATCAATTAAGCAGATCTAAAATTAAAATTTTTCCATCTTAAATAAGCTTATGGTTAACCTATGAAGAAATTGATAAAAAGAAAACTAAACGAGTTATCGAAAGAGATTTTATCAGAACAAACTCAAGAAATTAAAAAGCTTAGGCAAGATATAGACAAGTTGAAACAAGGCGTTTTTAACAATCAAGTTAGCCAAAAAATGCTTTCTCAACACTATCAATATCTTCTCCACTCAGGAGGAAAACTACCTAAGTTTGAAGATACGGGGTTTCGAGTCTTTTCCCAAAATGATGAAGACGGCTATTTACTTTATATCTTCTCCTTAATTGGCACAACTAATCGTCAGGCAGTAGAAATTTGTGCAGGAGATGGGATACAGTGCAATACTGCTAACTTAATCATTAATCATAGCTGGACTGGTCTTCTATTTGACGGCAACAAAGAATTGATTGAAAAAGGTAAAAAATTTTATGCTCAGTGTCCCGATACTTTTTCTTGGTCACCTAAGTTAGTCTCTGCTTGGATTACCGCAGAGAATGTTAACCAATTAATTACTGAAAACGGCTTGAATGGAGAGATCGATCTGCTCTCTCTAGATATGGACGGTATAGATTACTGGATTTGGAAAGCTATAGATTGTATTAGTCCCAGAGTTATTATTCTAGAGTACCAAGATATATGGGGACCTGACAAAGCAGTCACAGTTCCTTACAAGCAAGATTTTATCGCTGAGTTTGGGAAATTTGGTCCAGACTATTGCGGTGCGTCTTTAGCTGCATTTGTCAAGCTAGGTAGAGAGAAAGGATATCGTTTGGTAGGATGTAATTACTTAGGTTTTAATGCTTTTTTCATTCGTGCTGAAATTGGAGAAAATATACTACCAGAGATACCTATTACCCAATGTTTCACCCATCCAAAGGTCAAGCACGGTATAAAGCATCGACTTCCAAATGTCTTAAATTGCCCTTGGGTCGAAGTCTAAATGATTAATACTTAACCTATAGAAATTTAAGGATGATACCTAATCGACAAATTCTTCCCTGAGTTGTAATAGGTAACTATCCAAAAAAGATTACTTTTTATGATTAGAGTTTTTTAAACATGAAGGTGTAGTATGGTTCAATCCTTAATCGACCTCACAAACCTCTATGAAACCAATTACGAACGATGGCTAGAAACGACGATAAAACTACTAACTAATCGTCAACTTGACTTAATTGACTACGATCATTTAATTCAGGAACTACAAGAATTGGGCAATGAACAGAAACGAGCAGTTGAGAGTTTATTAGAACAAGTAATTCGACACCTATTGTTATACCAGTATTGGAGAGAAGAATTTGAGCGTAACGCCAACCATTGGGAAGCTGAAATTATTGGTTTTCGGACTCAGCTAAGGCGGCGTTTGACAACCAATTTACGCAATTATTTATCTCATGAATTACCATCAATTTATTGCGATGCCCTGAAATATGTTAAAGCCAAAACCAAGCTAAATTCTCTCCCAACTGATTGTCCTTATACACTAGAACAAATCCTAGATGAAAGTTGGCTGCCAACTATATTAAATTAATTAGATAGTAACTCTTGGTTGTAACTTTTAAATGAGCTACTCGCCAGCAGATTGCAAGATGGTTGTGTACAACTGGCTACTCACTCGAAAGTCAGCTTGCTCAATCAGTTGATCCAGGAGTGGTTTAATAGCTGGAATCAGGTTGTTTCGTTTAGCTTGTAACAGAACTCCCAGTAACCCAGTGACCTGTAGCCCATAACTTGTTGCGACTGCTCGACCCCGACGTTCATCCATCACGAGCAAATCAGCTTTCAGTTCCAGTGCCAAAGCGATCGCCTCAGCCTCACCCCAATCAATATTCTCTTGGCTTTCCTGAATCACAGAGATCCTCGTCGGGAAGCCCACGTCTTTTAAGCGTGGGAGGAACGACGACCACCTTTAGGTGGCGTGTCGGCAAGAGATTTGATGTAGTCGCGAATAACTTCTGATTTTGAGTATCCTTTCAATTCGGCATAAGCTTCTAATCTTTTCATTTCTTCTAGGGTTAAGCGAATGTTTAGCTGTATCTGTCTGGTCATAATGTATAGTATTAGGCTATACTTATTATAGTCCGAAAAAGCAAAGGCACTCTTTTACTCAGGAGAAATGGCTAAGCAGTAGGACAGAGTTCAGCGTGTGTCTCGCAAATTTGAGTAAAGTATCTGATGCCGAGTTTTGTTCAGATACGGGGGTCGTCCGGGGTATCTCGGTGAAGAAAAAATACCTGTAGTCCGAGCTTCTCGTATGGCTTGGTGGAAACACAGGATGTAAGCCGACCTAGAGGTTCATGGTTCAAGTTGAATGCTCCCCAATCTGAGACTAGGCTTGAGTTATAGGGCTACTGAAAAATCCATTCCTGAAGTGTTGGTAGTGGCGAGAGCTTACGCGCTTCAGCCGTGGGGTAGTTTACAACAGTCCCATCGATTGCAAAGTTCTGACATCTGACTGAAAATCCTCCACATCATAATTGATACAAAGTCCGCGTTTGGCAAGCTCATGTTGAAACTCAATCACTGACAGTCCAGTCCAAGAGCGAGCTTTGCCGCTACTAATTTTTTCTTGCTTGTACAGCATGATGGCGATTTCCAGTTTTAATTCATCCTCCGTCATTTTTGTTGCTCGGAGAATATCGTCGGGAATTAAGACACTCATAGGAACCGTTCCATATTTACTAACATTTGCTAACAAATACTTCTTGCTTCATCGTGGCAACGTCGGCGTTATCCACTCCACAAGCTGTCACGGCCGAACTGACCGCCATAGCCAGATTCAAACTGGCGTTTAAATCAAGGTTTTTAACCATCCAATCTTAGGGACTTTAACTTTTCTGTGGTCAACATGGATTGAACCATCTAAAGTAAAACTATCATTCCTTCCTTTTTTCTTAAATTAAGGTAACAATAAGAATTCCACAGACAGAGCTTGATATTTTAGAAGCCTACTGTGAGCAAACATCAAGAACCAAGAGCGACGTGCTGCGGGAACTTATCCGCAAGCTGTCAGCAAAAGTAAAGAAAGATTA
>CAYTUO010000068.1:0-14714 GCA_964441015.1 uncultured Pleurocapsa sp. | reverse complement strand
GCTGGTGTTTGGGGTGAAAGTCTCTCACCCCAACCTTCCCAACCTTCAAGATGGAGCCAATTTTGGAGGTACTCCATTATGAAAAGTATCACGATGAATCCAGTTACAAAGAATGTAATGTTACTGGCATTGTGTCAGGGGATAGCCATGACCAGCATCACTATTTTAGACACGGTTGCGGCATTAATTGGCAATGCCCTGGCGAGCGATAAATCTTTGGCAACTCGGAATGGCAGGCGCGGGGTTAGGAGGACTCGCGATCTGGCTACAAGACTTCTCGCTATTTTGTCTGGCGATCGCTTTATTGGGCATCCTCACTGGTTTTGCTGGATTTTATCGGTTTGCCGCAGCAGATGTTGCCAACGAGGCATTTCGTGCCCAGGCAGTTTCGCTAGTCGTCAGTGGAGGAATCGTCGCTGCTTTGGTAGGACCAGGGCTGGCAAGTTGGGCAAAAGATTTGTTTCCCTCGACACCATTTGCGGGTTCCCTGTTGCCCATTGTGGGGTTACAGATTCTGGCACTAGTCCTGTTACAGGAGGCGAATATTTCCCTCCCACTGGCAACGATCCCGTACGGGAAGGAGCGATCACTTCGAGACATTATGCAGCAACCTGTATTCCGGGTGGCAGTCTTAGGGAGCATGGTGGGCTATGGAACGATGGTTCTGTTGATGAGTGCAACTCCATTGGCATTAGAGGAAACTTATGAATACTTTACTGGAACAAACTACACAGAAAAATGATACGGCGGGTGACATTCAGGTCTATTTAGCAAATGCCGCTGCCCTATCGAAAGAATTAGCGGCGAGTGCTGTGGAACGCGATCGCGCTGCCGGAATTCCCCAAATGGAAGTTCAACGCCTCCGTGAAGCGGGACTGCTACCGTTGGTTGTGCCCCGCGCCTACGGTGGCATTGGAGCTACCTGGATAGAGGGATTGCAGATTGTCCGAGAATTATCCAAAGCAGATGGTTCTACCGGACAACTCTACGCCAATCAATTGATTTTATCAGTATTGGGTGAAGTAGCAGGCACGCCCACTCAAGCCGAACGCTTTTACCGAGCGACGGCTCAACAGCATCTGTTTTGGGGAAACGCCGTCAATACACGGGATACTCGACTCAAAATTGCCCCGGAAGGAGACCGCTATCGGGTGAATGGCGTGAAGTCCTTTGGCACGGGCGTTGTGGTGGCAGATCTGCGCGTATTCTCTGCGATGCAAGACGGAATTGAGTTTCCCATCTTCCCGAAATTTTTTAAACATCATGCCGAGGGATAGGCTGCACTATCCTAACTTCCACCGTCCCCACTGCATACTGTTCTTTAAGAATAGCGATCGCTTTCTCCAACCCACAATAACTAAACTTAACACTACTCCCCTAATTAAGGTATGGCGAGGAAAATTGACTTCACTCCCACTCAGTTACAGGCACTCCCAACTGTAACTGTGGTAGCACAGACAAGCGTAGCTTCTGAATTAGGGCCTTTCCCAGGTCACTAATCTTTTTAGGTTCTGGTTCGCACTCATTTATCTTGGATGATTCTTTTGTAGAAATCCGTTGGTTTGTCAACTATTTTTCGGGGAAAATAGATTCCATTGTGCTGAGGCAAGACAAGATAATACTTGCTCAGTATGGCAGTGATCGCGCTGCCCGTAAAACTTCTATTTCTGGTCGCGATCAAGCGTTTTTATGCAATCAAAATAATGAGGAAAAAATGGAGAAGAATGAAACAGGAATTATGATGCTAGCCTTATTAATTACTACTAGCATTATTGGCAGCGGTATTTGGTGGCTTAGTCGTAATTTTGGCTTTTTTGAACAAGATAAAAATCCAACATCAATTTCTACACCTTTACCAACAACTTCAACATAAGAAGGAGCGGATGAACTTCCGAAATCAGACCTTCTAATCTATTTCTTCCACAGATTGATTATGATCCCATTCATTCAGAATGGAATCGTGGCGAGCGTAGTAGAGCATTCTTTCCAATTTTAGAAGGAGATGAACTTTCCCAGGTTAGTGTAATTAGGCTCGAAGGAAGCCCCTAGATCGAGAATAATCCAATCCAATTTATCTGTCTTGAGTGCCTCTTACATTCGCTTTCTCGTTAAAGATTGTTGAATTTTTCGTAGACGACCGATAGATTTTTGGGGAGTGCTAAACAAGTAATGATTAATTGTAAGGATGGACAAAATACCAAATAGCTCCAAGATGATTCTCCAGCTTTTTTTTAAATGACAAATCTCGCAGAAATAGACGTGATATTCGTTAGCGTATTGTCTTATTAATACTCATGTAATCTATTGTAAAATAATAGGAGTTTAGTAAGGCGAAATTACTCATGACACCTGAAGAAATCGAGAAAATTATTCAATCAAATTCCAAAGCGATTGTTTCTAATTCAAATGCGATCGCCGAATCCAGAAGAGAAATTAGCGCTTTGTATCAAACCGCATCAGAGCTAACCCGTGCTGTATCAGAATTAATTCGCGATCGCTCCGTGATGTATGAGATTTTGAGAGGTTTTAATGAGGACAGAGTAGCCCTTCATGAAAACCTAGCCTCAATCTCAGAAAATGTAGCTAGAATCGCCGAAAGTCTAGCCGATAGAGAGTAAATAATTTTTGGCAAAATCTTTGCCGATGGTTGACAGTTGGTATACGGGTGCGATCGCTACTAGAAGTCACTCGGTTCACACAGGTAGCTCAAGATTTCTTGGGCATTGCGAGTCAGAGTAGGAGACGGATTTTGCACTGAATAAATTTCCTGCAAAGCATCCGACCAAAGATCGCGTTGGGCAAAGTAGTTAGCCCGTTGTAAGGCGATTTCCTCGACGGCTATCAACCAAATTTCAGACCCAACCATACAAGCCAACTTGATCGCAGCCTCAGCGATTCTAGCTGGGATAAGATTAGAGGAAGAAGTAATTTATCGTCTACTGCGGAGGGACATTATGCAAGAATCTGTTATTTATCGTTCTATCCAGGAAGAGGCGCAGAAACAAGAAAAGAGAGCGATCGCAATTAACCTTTTACGGGGAGGCGTAGCAATCAGCCTTATCGCTTCTGCAACGGGTTTATCGATTGAGGAAGTACAGCAACTTCAACAGCAAATAGATGAGTCTTCGCAAAACTGAACTCGCTTCAGGATGCGAGAAGTTGTGTGTGGAAACGCGGCATAACAATGGTAGCAGCATCACGGGTCGGTAAAACCAGCTTGCTGCAATTTATGAAGGAGAGCGAGTTTTTTCGGGGGAGATGGGGTACACAACGGGGTAAAATGACCAAATGCCCGATTCCTCAGAGTTTATTTCATTCAAGCGAGAACCGCTATAATCTTAACCCAAACTCACGTTAACTCCGATCACTCTAGCTGGTCTGGGAGCTACTAGATTCACATAGATAGCTCAGGATTTCTTGGGCATTGCTAGTCAGGTCAGCCGACGGATTTTTCACCGAATAAATTTCCTGCAAAGCATCTGACCAAAGATCGCGTTGGGCAAAGTAGTTAGCCCGTTGTAAGGCGATTTCCTCGACAGTGGCTTCTGCTGTTTTAAGTTGCGTTTCCATCGCCGCCAGTTCAGCCGCAAGGTGATCGCGCTCTGACGACTCCATGACTTGAAAAGTATAGCGCGCTTTCTTAGGAACTCCCTCTTCAGAAGAGAGAATGACTAATTCCCAATCGTAGCTTTGACCTGGCTCTAGCGCCCCTCCAGTATAGGGAACGCTTTGAACTTGAGTCGTTTGAGACTCCGCCGTGACAGTCTGACTCCACAACAGTTCCTGTTCGCGATCGGGATTAAAAGGACTGTAAAGGCGGATTTCGATGCTTGGTGCCGTTCCCTGCCAGAGAAACAGGGGGCGATCGCTCCAGATCGCATTTTTTTCCTCTAGCAAACCAGGACTAATCTCGCAGACTTGGCTGCGCGATCCCAGGGGCGGCTCCTCTTGGCGTTTCAATTTCAATAAATTCCAGATAGCTGCCCAGACCGAGGTTGGCTCCCTACGTCTGCTTTCGGCTGGGGGCTTGGAATTTGGTCGCTCGTCTCTAGTTGTTGCTGGAGGGGTGGGATTCTCAACGCGGCTTCCCGTTTCGGCTGAGGACTCAGATTGCTGTCCGGCAACAGCACTCGATATTAAGCCAGATGAGAAACAGGCAATCGTTGTCGTTATCAGTACCAACATCGAGACAATTCTTTGGCTGTGTTTTCGAGTTGGGTTCAATGATTTGGGCGACGAGTTAAGATTATCCATGATATTTTCTCCTAAAAATCGGCAAAACATAAATCCAAAAGGCGGCTGACGGCAAAACCCAAGGCAGTAATACCGCAGCCGAGATGTAAACCTGTAGTCCAACTAAGCCGTAGGCAACTGTAGCGCTGGCTAGTCCAATTGCCCACCGTTGGCGCTGACGATCCTGTTTCCTCAGTACCAGCGTGGCTCCTTTGCCCAACAACGCCGCTACGCCAACCAGCCAAAGATCGGGAACGGGTATGACCAATCGCTGCGCTAGCAAATGGTGAATCATGTAAGCGAGGGCTTCCGCTCCCGTCAACTGATCTGGGCTGCTTGCTGGAGAATTCCTCTGGACTCGCCAGTAACCGACTGCCCAAGGGACGGGGAAATTATCTGCCCCCTGTTTCACGCCAGCCTCCTCGTATCCCCCCGAAGCAATGAGAACAATTTGTCGAGCCAAGCGCTCGCCCCCTAACGTTTCAGCCTCAGCGTCGAGCAACTGCCAAGCCGCAAGGCGATCGTAAACTAAGTCTGGGGGAAGCGAAAAGTCATTAATAGGTCTTAACCACAATTGACCAAAGTTTTCGGAAAAGCTAGCGATGGGAGGAAGCCGCGCTTGGCGCAAGAAAAGCAGGATATCGTCGCGTTTGCGTTCTTGGTTGAGGTAATTAAATACTTGGGTGCGAAAATCGTTTTGGCTATTTAATTGCGGTTGGGGCAAATCTGAAGCTGAAGGAGTTTGATTGAGTGCGCCGACTACCGCCAGCAGATAGGCAAAAGGACAAGTTCGATGGCAATCCGCTTGCGCGTTCAACAGTCTGACGTACTTTGGCAAGGCATTAGTATAGCCTTGAAGGCTCCAATTGAGATTGGCAATGCCAGTTTCAGGGGCTACTCCCACTTCGTTTTCCTTATCCAACTGAGCGGCAAAGACAAACCAGATCCCTTTTTGCTCAACCGCAGTCCGAACAGATTTGGCGAGGAAGCGATCGCGATCCGATTGCTGGCGATCGAGGAGATAATCGATGGCGATAACCTTGGCATCCAAGGCTGAGAGCTTGTCAATCAGACTAGCGAGATAGCCTCGATCCATTGGATGGGGATCGCCGATCCCTGCTTTCTGGATCGACTGCTCGTCGATCTGCACCAACAAGACTCTTGGCAGTGCCTCCGCTGGCAATTGACTCGTGACGTGGCGGTAGAGCGCCTGGACGAAAGTGCGTCCCTCTAACAAGAAGTCCCGGAGCGGGGGCGATAAACTGAGCAGCACCAGCGAACTTAAGGCGATCGCTTCCCGGCGTGCGGGCAACCACTGGATGAGCCATTGTTTGAGTCCGCTCGGTTCGAGCCGAAAGAGAACGGAATCTGGATGACAAAATAGAGAAGGAACCAGATAAGTACAGGGATAGGTAAGATTGTGTTTTTTGAGTTCCTGACAAGCTGCCAGCAAGGCATCGCTTACATCTTTGTATTCGGCTAAAACCTGTAGAAACCGCACTAGAAATGCTTGCGCGACTTGATTGTGAATGGGTTCGCGCATCACCGCCACTTGGCTCAATCCCAAGTCAATGAGCGAGGCAGCGAGACTGAGACCGTTACAGGAGTTGAACAGAGCAAATTGCAGTCCTCTGGCTTTGGCTACTTGTAACTGCTGCGCGATTTCGCTGACGAACAGAGAAGTACCGGGAGCGAGCGCTAACTCTCCTCCCGTCAGAGCGGTTTCATTGCTATGTCCGGCAAAAAATAGGAGATCCCACCCCTGTTCGTCAACCAGTGCCTCGCCAATCTGCGCTTTGAGTTCTGGGATGGCTTTTCCGGGTTGCCAACCGAGCCATTGAACTTCGGCGACGGAAACCAGCGATCGCAATGCCTGTCGCTCCGCTTGAAAGTTCAGTCCCGTTTCATCGCCTAAAATCGCTAAAATACGAGTTCGACCGCGACGAAATCTCTGACGCGGAGGGGCAGCTTCTGCACGAATGTTGCTCGGAGTGCGAACAAAGCGAATGGTAACTGTCCCGGTAAATTCCCTGCCAATTTCCCAAGCTTCCCAAGGGAACCGCTCTAGTTCAATCGGGTGACAAGTGAGGAAAATATCGACGCTGCCGCCACTAGGCTTGGTCTGGAGAGGGACTTGCTCGGCTAGGCGCTTGACGGCGCGGGCGATTTCAGTGCGGATCTCGTATAGCTCTTGAGAGCGGAGCCAGCGATGAAACTCCGACAGCAGTTTGGCTTCTGCCTCCACCAGTTTGCCGTGCCAATCGACGGTAGAGAGGCTTCCAGAGGCTTCTACTCGCCCTCGCAGCGCCGTTTTGTAAAAGCCCAGATAGGCTCGCTGCCATTCTTGATACAGCCTTGTCAGCGCTTCAGGATAGGGCAAGAGAGGGGGGCAAAGTTGCTGACCGCTTCCCCAGGAAAGCTCAAACAGACAAGCTCGCTCGATTTGCTGGATTTTGAGTCGAAAAATAGCTCGAAGCGTCATTCGATTTTGGATTTTGGATTGTTTTGTCATTCGGGAATAAAGGAAAAAGGCGGCAGAATGAGGACTTTTCCCTCGTTTGAGACGATTGTGACCAGAAATTGCTCGTTCCCTGTCCCGACGACACGAGCATAGAGATAGGTCTGTTCGGCGTTGGGTTCTACTTCCTGCTCGACTAAACTATTTGTCAGATCGCTGACTTGTAGCTTGAGTCCCTGGGGCAGATCGTTACCGCTCTGTGCGCCTAAAATAAGCAGCAATGTCCATTCGGGGCGATCGCTTTGAGTCGGGTTAACCCAAGTAAAAGCATATAGTCGCAGGGAATTCTCAGTTAGCTGAAAATCTCGATAAGCACCGCGAGCGATGGGGGGAATTTCTCTGCCTTTTCCGCTTAGCTGCGCGATAATTGCCCCAAACGTTTCCCCACTCGATTGAACCGTTGAGTTATCATTCGTTTCTAAATCGCCAGATTCAACGTCTCTGGAGCGTAAGGCATAAGCATAAGCTAGATTGGCTTCTCCTTGTCCCAAGAGTTCTGCGATCGCTTGCCAACCCCCATCAAAAATATTGTGCAACCACTGACTCAGGTTAACTGATGCTATTGTCGCCATCGGACAAGATGGGGTCAGATCGTCAGCCAAAAGCAATTCTAGGCGATAAGCTTCGCTAGACTTTTGTTGGGCTGGCAATTCCTTTAGCTTTCTCAAGACGATTGCTTGATTTTTTTGCGCTTCCAGGAATTCGGGAGAAGATGGGAGAATTTGCTCGTAAGCCGCATTTGCCTGTTGGTATTCTTCTCTGGCTTCCTCATACCGCTCCAAGCGAGCCAAGTAATCGCCTACCGCTTGCGCCACTCGACCCGTTAAAAAGAAAGTTCCTTCCTGATTTCCTCTAAGATTCGACATCGTTCAAAATTTCCCTCCTCAGTGGCAGTTTGAAAGACTTCTAACCATTCCTTAACACCCCGTCGCCAATCTTGAAAGATGGCGTGATAAATGGCTTCAGCGACATTCCCCCCTTCCCGATAGTACTGCTCTAAAAAAGCATGGGCATCCTGGGTCATTTCTCGGTTTTCTTCAGCCTTGAGGCGGCGGACGAGGGGGTGAAGGCGATAGCAATCCCGACCCCGTTGCTCTATCGACCAGACAAAAGAAAAGTTAACCAGACGGTCAAAAGAAGCGTGGGAGGGGTTAAATTTCAGTGCTTGAGCGAGTTGAAAGTATAGCTCGCGATCGAAAGCTCGACAGGCACACAGAGCATCAACGGCATCCCCGCTCTCGTCATCGACGTACTTGAGCAGTCGTTCTACCAAGAGCTTTAATTTCTGTTCGCCCTCAGACATCAATCGGTAGTCGTTTGCTGTGAGGGTTTTCCCCTGCGCGAGCGCAGAGCGGACAAGATCCGCACACAAGCCAAGATACAAGGGATGAACCAGATCCTCGTCTAGGCGAGCATAACTCATTAAACGTTGGCACAGTTGTTCGTCCTCAATCCCAACCTCGTTGAGATACTTTTGAGCGTCCTTGGTTTGAAAATTTAAGACCTGTCTAAACTCCAGTTTCTCTTGCCCAATTGACCACTGACTTGCTTGCTCCCAACGCGGCTTCTCTCTTCCAGCTACCACCACGACAATTCTTGAGCGATCTAACTGTGCCAACAGACATCTCAACCACTCATCCTGCTTAAAATATCTAGCCTCTCCTCGACCCCGCCAATCGCCCCAAAAGGCTTCGTGACTATCAAAAAACAGAACAAGGCGTTTCGGAGCATTCTGTCTTTGCATTGCTGCCTTCAAATCCTCGACAAAAAAGTTCGGCAATGCGTCAATTAATTCTTTATCGGGGTCAAGCTGGGCAATCCTCTGGAAATCTTCTGGTTTGAGTCCCCGACCTCGCAAGTAAAGGGTTAAGTCTTTACCGAAGTATTTAGAGACAACATTAAAGGTACTGACGGCTAGGATGGGTAAAACTCCCGCTAGTCCTATCAGCATTTCCTTGGATTGGGAAATCGTCTTGACAAGATTGATAATCCCACCCGTCACAAATAGCTCTGGCGAAGGGAACAGTTTGGCAATGGATTCATTGCTCAGTTTCCCCTTTTGTTTCAAATACCAGACACAGGCGTAATCGGTGAGGGGAAAATTCAACTGATATCCCAATTGAGCCGCCGCCTTAACCAACCCCTTACGCAACATGAGTAATCCGTAAAAGGGGTCTTGAGGACGTTCCTCATCAATAGGTTGCTGTTCAAAATCGAGCAACACGGCTGGTACGGGTTGAAAGTCGCATTCCCAATCAGGGGGATTCGTTCCTAACTGTTTACCCGATACTCGATACAGCCAATGCTTCAGTCTTTGGATAATTGAGTCGAGTGGCGATCGCTTTGGCTTCTGGCTTTGGCTGAAGATTTTGGCTCGCTTCATCAGATCGGCTACTTCATAACTGGGTTTGGCTTCGATCTGCTGCCAAGTATCTGTCGAAAAGTGCTTGCAACAGTTGTTCAATAAAAATTTCAGCAGCAATGACTTACCATTTCCCCCATCCCCATGAAAAAACAGGATTTTGGGAGGCGGTGGTTCGTCGTTGAGATACTCGGCAAACCGTTTAGTTAACTCGTGGCGATCGGTAAAATGTTGCAGCGCACGATTAACCTGAGTGAGAGATGGCTGTTGGTCGAGATTTGGGCTAACGTTCATAGCAGTGCTATTAAGAGAGAGTCGCTCGAAGGTATAGCCGAGATACCTACTCTCTAATATAGGGATTGCAGACTGCTTTTATTTGTCGCGATCGCCTCAAGAGCAAAAGTTATTAATACATTAGTTGGCTGTTAGAAACTTTGGATTTCTCTGTTTTGTCAACCTATATCTCTGAGGAGGCGGGGGATATGCACGAGTCCAAACTATTTTGGCTCGCTCGGAAAGAAAAGGGATATGCTTGCTGAATCGATTGCAATTATTCAGAAATGAAAGCAAAGGGTGGCAAGGTTAGGGCTTCTCCATTCATTAAGGCGATAGTTACGATAAATTGCTCGTCCTCCGTTCCGACAACGCGAGTATAGAGATAAGTTTCGAGTGCGTCAGGCTCTACCTCCCGTTCAACTAAAACATTGGCTCGCTCGCCCACTTGCAGTTTGAGTCCCTGGGGCAGATCGTTACCGGGTTGCGCTCCTAAAATCAGCAGCAAAGACCATTCGGAAATATTTTCCTGGGTGGGGATAGACCAAGTGACGGCGTACAGCCGCAGGGGATGCTCGGCTAAATTAAAATCTTGGCAAGCGCCACCAGCGTTAGAAGGAATTTCCATTCCCGTTCTTTTTAATTCGGCGATAATTCCCTCGAACTCCTCACTAGGGGAGCCTCCATCTTCGCTTCTCAAAGAACGTAGCGGGATCGTCTCAAAAATCGGCGCTGGAAGTAGTTGCCAAGACAGATTCTGGGCGAACTCATCTAGCTCGTTTTGTAGCCACAATCCCACGTTGATAACTCGTTGAGTGAGTCGCTGTAGGCTCTGCGATAGTTGACTGGTAAAAGAAGCTAGATTTTGACTGGTGGATGGAACCTCGGTTTGCAGGCGGTATAGCCAATCGAGTAACTCTGGACTGGTCAGCAGAACCGATCCTTGCTCCCAAGTCAATACCTGCCACAGGAGGCAGTCAGGAGACTGTAACTGAGGAATCAGAGGGGTTAGTTCTGCTTGCAGAGCCGATAGAGACGCTAAGCGATTAGTTGGTATCGCGGGCAGAGAGATGGCAGTCGGTTCCAAACAGCGCAGGTAAAGCAACAAGCGATCGCGATCGCCCTCAAACCACGCCAAAGGAAGCTCGTAGGTCCAGTCGGGTTCGGCTTGTAAGTTAGCCGACTGCAAGCGGTTTACCAGTTGGTCGTAGCGCATGAAGCCAAGAATTGTCGCTTGTTCGCTCTCCTCTTCGACAGCTAGCACCCCATAGAAATGGGCTGCATATTCGGGTAAGTCAATCGCTGCTTTGGGAAACGCGATCGCTTCATCTCTCAAAGTTCCAGTAGCGAGTAAACAAAGCCTAAACTCGCCAACCTCTAGGTTACAGACGGCTGGAATCGCGTTGGCTCCCCAGGGCTGCAACAGGGTACAGCGTTCTCGATTGACGGGCAAATCTGCGGCTCGCTCGCTCAACCATTGCTCGAAACCAAAAAGGGCTAACCCATTGAGATAGGTCTGCCATTGTCGGTCTTCATTGGCGATCTGGCTGCTCAGTTGTGCTGCTCGGTCAATCCGATCGGGTTCGAGGGCGATCGCTTCTACAGGCAGATCTTCAAAATCGAGGAGTAGGTCGGGAGAATAGTTAGGGAAATTCATCATGGCGATTCTTCTCTCAGGGCGAGGTAACGACAGAGGTGTTGGGCAAAGAGACTGGATGGGGAGCGGCGCTCGGCAAGGCTGACTTCTGTTTGGGCCATCTGCATCAAGGCATCGACCCGTTCGTTCAATGCTGCTTCAATTTGCTGTTCTCGTTGGAGGAGCCAGTCTGGGTCAGTATAGTTGGCAGCCATTCCCCTAATCAGAGCGGGTAAATCCTTCAACATTAGCTGTCTGATCTCAGAGCGAAATTCCTTCAGTTTCAGGAAACGAGTCACTTGATATTGGGCTTGCAAACCGATTTGGGGAGCAATTTCTCCCATAGAGCGTCCCTGACAGTGAAATAATTGAAGCGCTTGCAAAAACTGTTCTGCTTTTTGCGGGTTTTTGCCCTGGAAATAACTTAATCGAGCCTGGATCGCCTGCGCGATCGCTCGCTCCAAACAATGCAAAAATTGTTGGCGGTAACGCCCTAAAAATTCTGCTTGCTCTCGTTCGGCTTCTGAATCGCTGTTGCTCTGGGATACCTGCTGTTGCTCGACTTTTATCCGAATGTCGAGGTTCTCTAGAGACTCTGGTCGAGAAAATCCCCCTCTAGCATAGATGCGATACTGACGCAGGCGCTCGGCTAATTTTTGTAGTCGCTCCAGGATCTCTTCTGATTTCAGGGTCAGCTTGGCTTTTTGCTCGAAAAGATGCCCGATTTGCTGTAGTTGCTCTCTTGAGGGGGGCTGGCATTTTCCCTTGACCCCAGAAGATCGCAGCTTGAGCCGCTCTCGGCGATAGACGGCGTGATAGCTTTCTAGCAGGAGTGAGCTTCGGGAGATTTCCACTGATGTAAAATTGTGAAACTCGGCTAAGATTCTCTGTAACTGCTTGACAGTGGTGTCATTGAGAATTGCCCAGTCGCTGACCAGATAAACGCCATGCTCTAACAAAAAGTCATTAAGTTCTCGATGCTGTTTGACTAGCCTTGCCGTCCAAGTGGATAAGCTAGCACGCTCTGGCTCGAAAGTCTGTAAAATCTTAATCGCCATAGGGGTATAAGTCGTTGGGTTGGAACTGCTAGAAACCTGGGATCTTGTTCCCCTCAAGCTATCTAGCGTGTCATCGAGAACGAAAGGAAATAGGTCATAGCGGGTAAAGCCGCGATCGCTGCCAAACTGAACTTCAAGCTGAAGGCAAACTTGTTCGATTTGACTAGAGATAAAGCAGCGCAAACATCGCTCGGCATTGAGATAACTGGTCGCCTCATCGACAGGAGCCTCCTGGGCATCGCCCAGTAAAGCTAGCAGTTGGCGTTGAATAACCGTATCCGGCACGTCGCTCCCAGTTGCTAGATCGGGAAATTGCTGCCCGAAGAAGGCTTTTGCTGAGACAATTTCTTCTACTTTTCGCCTTCCTGTAGCATCAAGTCTCACAAGTTTCCAGTATCTTGATGCAGCCGTCATGGTGAAACCTGGAGTCAACTAATTAGGATAAAACCTCCTTAATTATGAGCGATCTGTCAACCTACATAACAACCTATCTCTAGGCGAACTAAGCTTATGCAGAGCTTCTACAAGATGGCGATCGCGCTTCTAGCTCACGCGATAGCCAGCCGAAAAAAGTCTCAAAAGCTATAATTAGCAAGGGATTAGGCACTTCAAGCGTACGCACAGAGACGCAGAGAAAATTATTATGAATGTAGCTGCACAAAAATGGCAATTTTGGATTGATCGCGGCGGTACTTTTACTGATATTGTTGCTAAGTCTCCTGAAGGAAAAATTATTATTCACAAACTCCTTTCAGAAAATCCCGAACAGTACCAAGATGCAGCAGTTCAAGGCATTCGAGAAATCTTAGGAATTTCTGCTAAAGAATCGATACCCGCAGAACAAATAGAAGCAGTGAAAATGGGAACGACGGTAGCAACAAATGCGCTACTAGAAAGAAAGGGCGATCGCACTGTTTTAGTGATTACTAAAGGATTCCGAGATGCATTGCGAATAGGCTATCAAAATCGCCCCAATATCTTTGCTCGCGAAATTATTTTGCCAGAAATGCTCTACGAACGGGTAATAGAAGTCGAGGAACGTTATGATGCTCAAGGAAATGAATTAATTCCCGTCAATATCAAACCAGTCGAGGCAGAATTACAAGCAGCATACGACGCAGGAATTCGCAGTTGTGCGATTGTTTTTATGCACGGATATCGCTATCCCGACCACGAAAAAATAGTTGCTGAAATCGCTAAAAAAATCGGCTTTCCTCAAATTTCAGTCTCTTATAAAGTGAGCCAATTAATGAAGTTAGTCAGTCGGGGAGATACCACCGTCGTCGATGCCTATTTATCCCCAATTTTAGGTCGATATGTAGACCAAGTGAGCCGTCAATTATTAGGAGAAAATAATCCAAAACCAACGACAAAATTGATGTTCATGCAGTCCAATGGCGGACTGGCGGACGCTCAATTATTTCATGGCAAAGATAGCATTCTTTCGGGCCCGGCGGGGGGAATTGTCGGTGCCGTCAAAACGAGCGAAATAGCAGGATTTAAGAAGATTATTAGCTTCGATATGGGGGGAACCTCTACCGATGTTGCCCATTATGACGGAGAATACGAACGCAGCTTCGAGACAGAAATTGCAGGCGTGCGACTGCGTACCCCGATGATGTTTATTCATACCGTTGCGGCGGGTGGGGGATCTATCTTGCAATATGATGGATCGCGCTATCGAGTCGGGCCTGAATCGGCGGGGGCAAATCCTGGGCCTGCTTCCTATTCTAAAGGTGGGCCGTTAACCGTGACAGATTGCAATGTCATGGTAGGAAAATTGCAACCCGAATTCTTTCCAAAAGTTTTTGGTTCTAATGCAAATTTACCGCTAAATGTAGAGATTGTTCGAGAGAAATTTAGTCAATTAACTCAAGCAATTGGCGATAATCGTACCTCCGAACAAATTGCCTCTGGATTTCTGGCGATCGCAGTCGAAAAAATGGCAAATGCGATTAAGAAAATCTCGCTGCAACGAGGATATGATGTCTCAGAATATACGCTTTGTTGTTTTGGTGGTGCGGGAGGCCAACACGCTTGTTTAATCGCCGATGCGTTGGGAATTAAACAGATATTTATTCATCCCTATGCTGGTGTTTTATCTGCCTATGGCATTGGATTAGCAGAGATTCGGATTCTAAAAGAAAAAGGAGTCGAAGCAAGATTAACTGAAACTTTACTACCTGAATTAGAGATTACGTTATCTGCATTAATTAATGAAGCAAAAGCAGAATTAACTTCACGGGAGTCTCAAGCAATTGAACAAACTCAAATTCTTCGCAAAGTTCATCTGAAATATGAAGGAACGGATTCATCTTTAATTGTGGATTTTGATACGCTTGTTGGCATGAGACAAAAGTTTGAAGAAATTCATCAGCAACGCTATGGCTTCATTATGCCTGAAAAAGCTTTAATGGTTGAAGCGGTTTCTGTTGAATTAGTTTGTCCGACTTATACCCCAGAAGAACCAATTATTGAACGAAAAACTGATCAATTACCTCAACCAGTAGCAGTCGTTAAAATATATACTGCTCATGCTTGGTACGACACGCCAGTTTATCAGCGAGAAGATTTACAACCAGGCGATATTATTCAAAGTCCTGCCTTAATTATCGAACCCACCGGGACTAATGT
>CAYTUO010000067.1:0-14729 GCA_964441015.1 uncultured Pleurocapsa sp. | reverse complement strand
ACGAATCGCTTCAAAGTACCAAAGCGTCGCATCGACTGTATTGTATTCCGGTTGCTCCCCCGCATCGGGAAAGCGATTAGGCAACATCCCTTGGTCTACATATTTGGCAAAGGTACGAAGAATTGAGCGGGCAACTTCCGATCGCCCCGTCGCTATTGTCAACCCTGGTAGACTAATCATCGTATCGCGTCCCCAGTCGCTAAACCAGTGATAGCCTGCAATAATTGTCTTGCCGCTAGGATCTTCTGGTAGGGAGCGATTGACAATAAATTGGTCGGCAGCGAGGACTAGGCGATTAATCCAGACAGGGGGATCTTGAGCATTAATCGGTCGGCTACTTTTCCAGAGTCCGATCAACTTTTGTTCTTGAGAACGGCGCAATTTGAGGGCAGCTTCCCCATTGAGATTGGGATTCTTTTCCGTACTTGCAATAAAGGTTAGGGATTCGCCCCTGTTGAGGCTGACTTCAAACGTAGCCGCGTGTAAATGATCCTCGCGATCGCTCAGTCCTCGATAGCGTTCCACTGCGAGATCGAAACCATAGTACCAGTTATGAGTTGGCAAGAAAGATTGGGCGCGATCGCTCAGTAGATAGAAGGGGATTGCCCCAAGAAAGGCTGTCACGCAAACCCCCTGCTCAACCGTTGTCACGTCCATCTGCCAGTCATTGCTCTGAGTGCTGCCGTGATAATCGCGATAGTTGACTAAGGCTTTGAGGGTTAACTTGAGGGGTTGGCTGGCACGGTGTAAAGTGTATTGAACGTAAGTCGTGTTGGCTCCCTGCTGCATCCAGACTCGTTTGTCTAACAGGGCATCGGCACAGGCGAAGCGCCAAACGGGAATCGTGCCTTCTAGGGAGAAACGTTCTATGTGTCTGTAGCCTTTTGGCTCAATCGTCCCATCAGACCAACGGTTGGCAGACAGAGAGTAAATTTGTTCGCCGTAGAGAACCGTTTCCTCCAGCTTGGCCAGCATCAGAGTACGACCGAGAGGCGGATTCAAGGCTGCAACCAGTAGACCGTGATAGCGACGGGTAAGCAGTCCTGCTACTGTTCCAGAGGCATAATCGCCAATCCCGTTGGTAACTAACCATTCTCGCGATTCGGCAATCTTGAGGTTGCCACAAATTTCTCTGCCAAATTCCATACACATAAGTCAACACGACTATATTCACTATAAAGCCAGAGTTAAGCAGAATCTCATCTATCTAATCAGCGATCGCTAAAAAAAAGACTAAACTTATTGTCAACCAATATTTAACTTTCACAGTCGTTTCTCCCAATTCAGTAATGGTTTCGATTAAGCGATAAATGCGATCGCATTCCGTTCAAATATGAATTCGCTATAGTCTGCTAAGTTATCTAAGCCTACTAGGTTCAAGACCACCTCAGCGAGCAGCCATAATGTTGTTCTGACTAGGATATTTTTCCATTGAATCTGTTTCGTTTTCATTGTCTTTACCTCCTAGTGACAGAGCGATCGCGAGATGACTAGCGCTCTAGAGGCTCTAGAATTAGCTTTAATCTTATTATGGGTAAATTAATGAGTTACAAAATTATAGACACTTAAGAATCAATCTCTAAATAACTGACATTTGTATTAAAATTATTTTCTGCATTTCTCAGCTAATTTTAAGGTTAGGTGTTAATCAAATCGCTTCGCGAAGTCATTAGTTCTCAGTTGATCGCACTTATACCAATTTGATAAATTAAAAATATAAATAATCAAATAATTGGCGACTGAATAATTGTCTCAATCGCCAGAATAAAGTCTTCAATTTTTTAATGATTATTGCCAAGCTAACTGTTTTAATTCAAAAACTCTCTTAACTGGATTTCGAGTGCGTTCACGTAACCTTCATCATTCAAAGTTTCTGGAGAGAGTCTTCCTTGTTCTATTGCACTCTGGATCAGGGTTTGTGCATTAACCTTTCCAGATTTAATTCCAGCAACAAAAGCGGCAGCGCTAGGAATCTTTTTGAAATAACCTTGATAGCCGAGATAGGCTAGATTAAAAGGCTGCACCTCTGTAATATTACTACGATTGATATTCTGATTATAAGCAGTCGTTTGAGCGAGAACATTAGAAGTATTCATCGCAGACATCAGTACAACAGCCAAGCCACTAAGAATAAAGCGTTGCATATTTTTTTCCTCCCAAGTAAATCAATTCAATCTGTTCTTTGTTCGATTAATTACTAGGATGATTGACTTAGTTGAGGATACACTGATGAAAAACTGAGAATTTGATAAAAGTTTACTAAGAATTCCCACTATTAATTTTTTTCCTCTAAGTAAACGGGTTATACTTCCTAGCCATGCTGCCCAGAATTCGGCGATCGCTTTTGGCTCGTCGGTTAAGTTGGCGCTAATTTTAACAACTTTTTCAGCCTGCTCATCGAGGAAACAATCTTTGTTGGCGAGAAATTTCATCCTGATTTCATTTTCTTTTAGGACATTAGAAATAGTATTCCTAAGTGCAAACATTGCTCGTCCCTAAAGCTTACAGGCTAGACCCGCCAAGAAGATTGACCATGCCAAGAATTAACCGCCGACAGTTTCTTATCCTCAGTGCTGCTAGTGCAGTCACAACATCAGTCGCCAACTGGGCGATCCGCGAAGCGCTCCCGTTCGCGATAGCGTCTCCGAAGGAGAAGGAAATCGCACAAAATAACAGAACTTCTCTCAAATCCCAAGCCTTCTACAAAAGCGCTAATGGGTTACTAGAACTTGACCTCGAAGCGAGCGATCGCCCCGTCAACTTCGCAGGTAAACAGGCTTATCTTTTAAACTATAACGGACAAGTTCCCGCTCCTCGCTTAGAAGCTAAAGCTGGAGATACAGTCCGCATCCGCTTCACCAACAACCTCTCCCAACCCACTAACCTGCACTATCATGGACTGCACATTCCCCCTACAGGCAATGCAGACAATCCTTTCCTGAGTATTCCGCCAGGAGAGCGTTTGACCTACGAATTTACTATTCCTAAAAATCATCCCTCCGGCACCTTCTGGTATCATCCCCACCATCACGGTCATGTCGCAGAACAGCTATTTGGCGGTTTAGCCGGTTTATTGATCGTTCGAGGCTCCTTAGACGAAATTCCCGAAATTAAAGCTGCCAAAGAGGAATTTTTAGTCCTAAAAGATTTTGCTTTAGATGAAAGCGGACGCATCCAACCCCCGAACCACATGGCAATGATGCTGGGGCGCGAGGGGCAATTGCTGACAGTCAACGGACAAGTCAATCCCAGGTTCACTATTGAGAGAGGCGGATTGCTACGGATGCGATTACTTAATGCTTCTCCATCTCGATTCTACCGACTCTCTCTGGAAAATCATCCCTTCTATTTAATTGCCACAGACGGCGGAGCCATAGACACACCGGTAGAACAAAAAGAACTGCTGCTTGCGCCTGGAGAACGAGCAGAAGTGCTAGTGCGCGGGGAAAGAGAACCAGGGCAGTATCGCCTATTAACTTTGCCCTTTGACCGAGGTGGCATGGGCATGATGGGAGGCGGCGGTCATATGATGGGTGGCGCTATGATGGGAAACCGTTCCCAAACAACTCCTCAAGTGTTGGCGACGCTTACTTATCAAGGTTCTGTTTCTACTTTTCCTTTACCAAAACAACTCATTCGTGTAGAAGAGCTACCAGAACCAAAAACAGTCAGACGTTTGGAATTGTCGATGAGTATGGGTTCCGGTATGGGGATGGGTTCTGGTATGGGGATGGGAATGGTTTTTACCTTTAATGGAGAAACTTTCGACCCCGATCGCGTCAATGCTAACGTTAAGCTGAATACGGTTGAAGATTGGGAATTAGTCAACGTCGATCCAGACCGTATGGATCATCCTTTCCACCTGCATATTAATCCCTTTGAGATCCTATCGCGCAACGGGCAGCCAGAACCTTACCGTGCTTGGAAAGATACAGTGCTAGTGCGCGGAAGTGAAACTGTTCGCATTCGCATTCCTTGGCGCGATTTTCCTGGTAAGACGGTCTATCACTGTCACATTCTCGATCATGAAGATTTGGGAATGATGGGGATTGTCAACATACAGGCTTGATATGAGATTAATATCATCCTGATTTCATTAATATCTTGGTAAGTGACTAATGACTGAACTCAATTATTGTTTGTCGATAGAATTCGGGCATACCCGTATCAAAATATTGACCTTTGATTAGATAGCCGATCGCGCCTTCATTCTGACATAATTTATCGAGACAGGTGGTAAGCTGAAATTCTCCTTTATAGCGAATATTATTGTTAATTTCTGTTTCTAAATATTTAAAAATTTTAGAGTCTAGTATATAGATTCCAAATACTGCTAAAAATTTATCTTCTGGCATTTCTGCTAGGTGAAGGTGCGATCGCGCGTATTCTAGTTCTGGTTTTTCATACAATTTTGTTAGAGAAAGAATCGAGTTTATCTCCTGCCAAGTTCCAGTAACACAACCTGCTTTATGAATAATTTCTCCTGGCATTATCGTTAAGCCAATGACATTTGTTTCAAATTCTTGATAGATTTTTAGTAATTGACTGGCACAAGAAATTTTATCATTTGATTGATAAACATGATCTCCTAACAGCAGTAAAAAAGGCTCGTTATTGACCCAATCTTTCGCTGCAAATACGGCATGACCGTAACCTTCTTGCTTCTCTTGAATTAAAAAAGTTATTTTCTCTCCTAACACTTGCAAATATTGGCTATATTCTAGAGCTTCTGGAGAAAGTTTTGACAACAATTCTAATTTTGGAGGTCTTTTAAAAAAGTCTTCAAAAAGCTGGTGATCGCTACTTTGAATCACAATTCCTATTTCTTCTATTCCTGCACTTAGAGCCTCTTCTACAATCAGGAGAATGATTGGCTTAGTGCGACCATCGCGATCGATAATGGGAAAGAATTCTTTTTTAAAAACCTTAGTCGCTGGAAACAAACGAGTTCCAAAACCTGCTGCTGGAATAACAGCTTTACGAACTTTATTTTTCTGCATATATCTAGTTCTCAAAACCTAGAAGCCAATAAAAAATAACTCAGTATTTAGCTATGAGCGAACGATAGAAACGCCTCCTTAGCTGCTGCTTGTTCGGCTGCTTTTTTTGACCTTCCCTTCCCCGTACCTAAGATTCGATCTTTTAGCCAGACTTCTGCTGTAAAGCGTTCTCGCTCATCATTCGCCTGTCGAATTTCTTGGACTCGATATTCAGGAAGAACTCTATACTGTGCCTGAGTCCATTCTTGCAGAGCATCTTTGTAATTTTGACGAGCAGGATCTTGACGAATTTCAGCCGCTTTCTCCTGCAAAAGATCGTCTAGCCAAGGGCGGACTAATGTCATAGTTCCAGTACTAAGATAAAGTGCCCCTAATACTGCTTCAAAAGCATCGGCCAAACGCGACACTTTACCCGCTTTGTCTGCCGCAGCACTACTAGAAACTAATAAATAGCGTTCTAACCCGTAACTTTCAGCAAATTCAGCCAAGGTGCGATCGCTCACCATCATCGATCGCAGTGCCGCAAACTCCCCGACAGGCGCATCAGGATAGGCTTCTAATAATACTTCAGCCGCCGCCAGTCTTACCACTGCATCTCCGACAAACTCTAATTGCTGATAATTTTTTTCTTTGGAAACACTGGGGTGAGTCAAGGCTAAGTCTAACAGCGACCAATTCACGAAGGTTGTTTCTGGCAGTCCCAGTTTTTGTACTAAAGTTCGCAGTTGCTTATCGCGTCGGGGATCGTGAGTCATATCAGTCAGTAGTTTACCATCTTGTAGTGAAATTACATCAGATGATGAATCTAAAAAACATACCCCTGCAAGCAGGGGCAGATGGGAAAAGAATGTTTTTCTTCTTTTCAATATTGCTGAGAAATCCAACTCATCTAACTACTTTCTCTCTCCCATTCTCTAAAGACTGGAAGTAAAAGAGCTACCAATGGAGATTCAACTGCTTCTATTAACGCTTCAGTTCCTTTAAACTTGAGCGGCTCAATAATTGTTTCTTTCATTGTTGGATGGCGCTCGATATAATCTAATGCTCTAACTACGACTTTTACTTTTTCTGGGTAAGTTGAACTTGGATGGGCTTGAGATAACTGTAGCAAGAGTTCTTCAATGGCTTGTGCCGCCTTGACAATTTTCAGGTCAGGTGGTTGGATTATCCAATTGGCTTCCTCCAAGGTAGGTTTTAGTTTTTGAGGTTTGCTTCGGTCAAATTTTGGTAAGTTTCCTTGAAAAAGTGAGGTAAACTCTCCCGCTCTAAAGCATCTACTCGCTGGGATGCGTATCTGTCGATTTTTCTTGAAATAAACATACTCACAGATGATTTCATCCAAGTTTGTCTGATTGCTAACTTTCCAGTCTTCTATACAAGCTCCAGTCAATTGTGCTTTTTGAAAATTGGTAGCCTGGGCTTGCGCTCCTCTAAGATTGGCTTCTCTGAGATCGGCTCCAAAAAAGTCCGCTCCGAATAGATCGGCCCCGCTAAGAACGGAGCGAGAAAGATTAGCTTTAAAGAGGCTAGAGCGGCTCAGGTTAGCGCTTTTTAAATCGGCTCGACTGAGGTTAGCTTCAGACAGGTTGGCTTGAAAGAGATTGAATCCACTCAGGATAGCGTTACTTAGGTTGACTCCACTGAGTTCTGGAATGACATCTGGGTTTTCTTTTCTCCATTGGTTCCAAAATACTACACCTTGCCTAAGCCAAGTGAGATGTTCCTCGTTTGACATTTTACAAAGACTTTTTGGTTAAGGGAATAACAACAGCGGCAAAACTCCGATAATTCAAGGAGGAGCACGCGAGGGATCCCACGTTCTCCAAGCCTGATAGGAATAGAGGCTCACAACTAAATCCGATAAATTTGTTTGAATTAAGAATAAATTATAGATTAAATCTCCCATAAATGCTCACAACTAAACTCGATAAGTTTGTTCGCCGACTGTTGGCCGAACAAGGCAGGTTGCTGATGGCGATCGTTCCCTACAAAACGCGCTCAAGAAGATGATCTATAATTATTTTCTGCCTCCCTAACGTTCATTCCAAACCGCGAATCATTTCTAGTGCTTGATCGTAGGAGAGCGTATCGCCTTCTTGTTTCGATAAAGCAGCCCCCTGTCGAAAGTCTTCAATGGCCCCTGCCTTATCTCCCAGTTCTAGCCGAACGTAGGCGCGATTGTAGTAGGCTATCGTTAGCTTGGAATCGAGGCGAATCGCTTGGTTATAGTCTGCTAGCGCTTGTTGGTATTGGTTGAGCCAGAAGTAGGCAGTTCCTCGATAATTATAGGCCTCGGCGTGATCGCGATCGAGTTGAATGACTCGGCTAAAATCTTCGATCGCGCCTTGAAAGTCTTCTTGACTGTGAGAGCGAATCAGTCCGCGATGCATATAGGCTTCTGCGTCGTTGGGATTGGCGCGAATAGCCTTTTCAACCCCTTCGAGTTCGTCGATGTCGTAGTGAGCGATGTATTGCTCGACAGCAATTTTTTTGGGATGGAAGATTTCTTGAGAAAGAGTTCCCGAAGCGGGTAGTTTGGTTAAACCAACAATTGCACTGGCTGCAACTATTGTCCAGACAGGAAACAATTTAAGTTTCATAGGCTCAGAAGAGAGAGAGTCGGACGTAAGCCGGATTCTGTTCGTCTAACCATGCTAGACGGGCGGTTATCTATCTGGGTTGCCTGTTACCAGACACCTCAAGCGGTTCTTTAAAAGCGGGACTGGAAAAAGACCAACCCTAGTCCCTTCGACCTTGCTCCCAACCGGGGTTTACCGAGCCAGCACCTCTCGATGCTGCTGGTGCGCTCTTACCGCACCTTTGCACCCTTACCTTTTTCAGTTACCAGTTATCAGTTATCAGTTACCAGATTTTTGGTCACTGGTTACTGTTCACTGTTCACTGTAAAGGCGGTATGTTTCTGTGGCACTATCCTCACGATCGCCCGCACTGGGCGTTACCCAGCAAGTCTGGTCTTTCGGGAGTCCGGACTTTCCTCAGACTAGCAAATTCTGCCAATCTGCAACCACCTCGCCAACTCTCTCTTCTTTTATCTTAACCCTGCTAAAAATTAATCGCTGTTGCTGGCCCTACAAGAGATACATAGGGTTGGAGGAAGCGATCGCTCGCGACTTTTTGTGCCGTTTCGGAGGTTACTTGTGCTACGGCTTCTTGAAACTGGGTATCAAATTCCATACCGAGTCCTAATGTTTCGTACCAGCCAAACAACTGTGCCATTTCCGCATTGGTTTGTTTTCCTAGTGCATACTGACCCAATAATTTATTTTTAGCCGCTTGCAGTTCTTCTGGCGTTAATTCGGTGTGGCGCAAGCGTTCGGCTTCTGTTCGCAGTCCTTCGAGGGCGATCGCAGTATTATTAGGGGCAGTTCCTATATAAATAACAAACTGGGAGCAATCCAAACGAGTCGGATAAAATGCCGATACATCATAGGCTAATCCGCGTTTTTCCCTCAGTTCGACAAACAAGCGACTGGAAAGACCGTTCCCCAAATAGGTACTGAGTAGCTTTAATACGGGATAATCCCACTCTCTCACGGCCGCCGCCAGATACCCTAACATGACAATCGATTGTTGAGTTTCTTGAGGGACAATCTTCTGGCAAGGTTGAGGCTTGAGATCGGGAATTTGAGGGGCTATTATCGACGTACTCGGAACTTCCCAATCGCCAAAGATTTGCTCGACTAATTTTACTCCCTCTGCTAGCGTCAGACGACCGGATAAACTGATGATGAGATTATCGGGACGAAAATAGGTTTGATGGTATTGTTCTAGATCGCGCCGAGTTAATTGGGAAACGCTTTCTTGTGTCCCTAAAATGGAAAGTCCATAGGGATGATCGCAATACATCGCTTCTCTTAACTGATTGAAGGCAACATTAAAGGGTTGCTCCAGTTGAGAACGGATATTTTGGCGAGTAATCTGTTTTTCCCGTTCTACTTCTGTTTCGGGAAAAGAGGGCGATCGCAAAATTTCTCCGGCTAACTTCAGCATTGGCGCGAAATCGCTAGAAACGGTCTTGAGACTCAGCACGAAGTAATCGGATGCGGCATCCGCACCCAAACTTGCCCCAATCGATTCTACTTGTTCGGCAATCTCGACAGCCGAGAATTTCTCCGTTCCTTTGGTAATTACCGTTGCCAACAGGTGAAACAGTCCGGCTTTTTGACGCGATTCCCATCTCGATCCTGCATTTTTGAGGAAAATTCGACCTGCGATTAAATCGGCTGCTTGATTTTCTATCAAGATTAAAGTAATGCCGTTATCCAAAACTAATCGCTGAACTGTCTGATTATTTCCCGTAGATTTTATTGTTTGCATCCTTACTGACTACTAACTACTGACTCCTGAACTCTTGTAGAGATGTTGCAGTGCAACGTCTCTACGACTCCTGCCTCCTGCCTCCTGACTAACACGGTCGCATTACCGTAATAGCATAGCGCTCTGGCGAAAGGTATTGATTGGCGATGCGCTGAAGTTCTAAAGGTTGAAATTGACTGATGGCGATGGGATAGATGACCGACATTTGGGCCGTTGCGATTGTCTGATAATACCCATATAGACCCGCTAACTGACCGGGAGTTTCTGTAGAGAAGGTATAGTCATTAATCAGCAGGCGTTTAGCACGCTCTAATTCGGCTTCTGAAACGGGAGTTGCCTGCAATTGCACCAAGCGATCGCAGATAATCTTTTCAACTCTCTCTAAATGTTCCTCTTCGAGCCAAGCACTAATGGTAAACAAGCTGGAATCTCGTTGCAGAGAAAAAGTACTCTCAATATGAAAGACTAGGTGCTTTTCTTCTTGCAATTCTCGCACCAAACGGGAGCAGCGGCCGCCTGCTAGAATCACAGAGATTAAATCTAACCCGAATGCATCCTGCAACTGTTCTACTCCTGGCCCTACCCAACCCATCGTTAGGCGTGCTTGTTCTATTCGGGGTAAATACATTTGCGTGCGCCGAATATCGATCAATGGCGGTTCAGCTTCTGCCACGCTTTGCGGACATTCGGATGGCACATTAAACTCAGCAAAGGACTCATCCACTAACGATAAGGCAAGATCTTCCTTAATCCCCCCCACAATCGCCACGATCGTATTTTCTGGTTGATAGTAAGTGCGATGAAAGCAGCGCATTTGATTGGGGGTATGTTTGATTAACTGCGCTTCATCCCCTAAAATGGGCCTTCCATAAGCATGGCGTTGATAAATACTGTCGCACAATGCCTGAAATCCCAACCAATCTGGGTCGTCATAAGAGGCGCGAATTTCTTCTAGTACAACGTCCCGTTCTAGATAAAATTCTTCCTCTGGAATTTCTGCATTTAACAAAATCTCCGCCAAATGAGGCAACGTTTGGGGTAAGTACGAGGCGGCTGTCGTCAGGAAAAAATGGGCATAATCGTGACTCGTTGCTGCATTAGTCATTCCGCCGCTATGCTCGACGAGGCGATCAAACATTCCTGGAGGCAAGTATTTCGTGCCTTTGAAAATCATGTGTTCTAGAAAATGTGCCATTCCAGACCACTCTTTGGGTTCGGCACTTGCTCCAGCACGCACCCAGATATCTGTCACGACTACGGGAGTTGCAGGGAGATATTGATGAATGACCGTTAGTCCGTGACTTAATTTAATAACGTTCGCGGGAAAGTGGGTTAGTTCGAGGCGTTCTAATAAGTGCTGCAATCCTGACAATCGCCAAAAATTATTTAATTATTCGATTATCTTAGCGCTTTAGATCGACCATAGCGAAAATCTTATATCCAGAAATCTTGACATTTTGTAATTTTTAAGGCAAAAGGCAGATCGGTAATTAGTGATTGGGAATTTGGGGAGTGTGGGGAGCTTCAGGGGCAGAGGAGCTTCAGGGGACAGGGGAAGAGGGTACTTTTGAGGACTTTTGAGGACAAGGGGGACAAATCCAATTCAAAATTCTTTCATTCAAAATTCAAAATTCATTACGAATCACCAATCATCAATCACCTTCTCACCTTCTCACCTTCTCACCTTCTCACCAGTCGCTAACTCTGACTGAACACCCAATTCACCAGAGTCCGCACGGGAAAGCCAGTTGCGCCTGAATTATTGACCCCATTTTCTTTATCTGCCCAAACGGGGCCAGCGATATCTAAATGTGCCCAAGGGGTTTCCTTGACGAATTGCTTGAGGAAAAGAGCAGCCGTAATTGAGCCTCCGGCGCGAGGCCCAGTGTTTTTCATGTCGGCAATTTGGGATTTAAGACCTTCAAAATATTTCTCTTCTAGTGGCATTTGCCAGATTTTTTCGCCTGCGCGTTCTGAGGCTTCTTTTAGCTGGCTGGCAAGCGTCTCGTCTGTACTCCACAAACCGGCAATATCATCTCCAAGGGCAACCACGCAAGCCCCAGTCAGAGTGGCCAGATCGACGATCGCATCTACTCTTAATTCTTCTGCAAAGACTAACGCATCGGCTAAGGTTAAGCGTCCCTCTGCATCGGTATTATTAACTTCGATAGTCTTGCCATTAGAGGCTTTGAGAATATCTCCTGGGTGCATGGCGTGACCGCTAATCATATTTTCCGTCGCCGCACAGATGAAGTGAATCTCGACTTCTGGCTTCAGTTGCGCGATCGCTTTGGCTGCCCCTAATGTTGCTGCACCGCCTCCCATGTCCATTTTCATGGTTTCGATGCCGCTACCTGCCCCTTTAATGTTCAGTCCGCCGGAGTCAAAGGTCAGACTCTTGCCAACAATTGCCAGCTTGCGCTTGGGAGTCCCTGCTGGTTTATAGGTGAGGTGAATGAATTTAGGCGGCAAATCCGATGCCATCGCTACGCCCAAAAATGCTCCCATGTCTAGCTTTTCGCAGTCTTCTTTTTCTAGAATTTCTAGCCCCAAGCCGTAGTCAGCCGCGATTTTCTCGGCGGTTTGAGCCATCGTCACTGCTGTGACGGCATTGGCAGGAGCGTTAACTAATTCCCGCGCTAAAATGACTCCAGAGCAAATCGCTTCAGCACGGCTAATGGCAGCCTCTTGACCGCCTGAGCTTAGTAAATCAATGGTTTCTAGTTTAGCTCCCTTATCTTCCGATTCTGACTTAAAACGGTTATCTTGATGTAACGATAGAATAATCCCTTCAGTAATGGCTTGAGCAGTAGCGGGACGATCGCTGTTAACGATAGGCAAGCTAATCCCTAAGAGTTTAACCTTTTCTTTTTTGGCGATGCGGGCGATCGCGGCTCCAGCTATACGAACTGCATTCAGTTTCTAGTCCTGCGCTTTACCCACTCCCACTAAAATAATTTTGCGGATGGGGCTGTTGCTGCCAACCCTCGTCACTGCGGTGCTACCGGATTTGCCTTCAAATTCTGTCTCGACGATTAATTCTTGGAGCGTACCTGCTAGTTTTTCGTCTAACTGAGCTAATTCTCCGGTTATTTGCGTATTTTTCTCAAATAAACCAATTGCCAAAGCATCGCCAGCCCAATCCAAGACTGACGAATTTATTCCTCGAATTTGCATTCTGTTTTCAGGTCTCTCATACAACTTTTGTTTGAAATTGTAGCTTACTGACTGTTCACCGGGGCGAGCGATCGCGCTAAAAAATGAGAGAACGGTAAATCAATATTAAAAAAAACTTGCGATCGGCAACTAACCCAGTCTCTTTCATTCACTTTATATTAATTTTTGTAAAAAATAATTGCAAAAAGTATCTTATTCTGGCTTGATTGTATACGTAGGAAAACCGTGTTAGTCGCGCGTTAACCAATAAAATAAAAAAAATTGTTGGAAAGCGAAAAAATTCAGTTTAGTTAAACTCGGCAAAGACCGAACATCTAACGGCTGAAATTTATGCGGGCGAACAGACTCTTGCTCGTACCGATGATGAATAAATGGCTTTCCTACGAAATTTAATACTTTGAACCAATACTTTCACAGTTCACCTCATCAGACGGAGTTGTTATCAATGTTGAAAAAACTATTTGGTGGTCAAAAATCGTCATATTTTCTAGAATTAGACGAAAGCAAAAGCCAGCAACCCACAACGGCTAAAACAGAAGCACCAGCCGAACCTGCACAGGCTACTGCCGTAGAGCAATCAAAAGCCAAACCAGTCGAGGCTAAAAAGGCTAAAAAAACCTCAGTCAAGAGCAACGCTAAAGTGGCTCAACCCGCACCAGCCCCTAAAGCTCCCGAACCAGCAGTCTCCGATCCAGAAGCCATTATTAGAGCAGCAGTCTCTAAAAAAGATAGCAATGGCAAAGCTGATGCTCAAACCGTTGGATTTGCTACTCAATACGTAATGCTACCTACAATGTCGCGTCGTCGTCCAGGGCCGAGTTTAAATATGTTCAAGAATATGGCGCGTCAAGCCAAGGTTCCTAGAAAAGGATAAGTAGTATTTTCTCCGACGAGTAAGATGGGCTAAGCCCATCCTACAGGGAAACCCAAAAAATCCAAATCATCCTTCCTCGTCATCGTGCTGAATCAAATAGTTCATAATCGGCGTAAAGATAGCTGCGTTGGAAAAAATTAGGTGATCGCCCACCAATCACACAACTAATTAGGGAAGTTTGGGAAAAATAACTTGACCGCTCCGGCTGAAATCGCTAAGACAAAGCCAACCACAACAGAACGATTAATAAACTCTTGGGTGTCTAAACGCTTGCCAATTCCTTTAACCTCTATTTCGAGTGCCTTGATTTCTCCCTTCAGTTCAGCTTCAAGCTTGTCAATTCTTCCTTTTAGCTCAGTTTCAAGCGTAGAGACTTCCCCTTCAAGTCTTGTTTGCCCGATCTTGATGTCTGTAACGTCTTTCTGTAGGTTGTCTAGCTTCTGATTAATTTGCCCTAAAACTTCCTCTAATGAGTAAGTTACTGTAACGGGTGTTTGACTCATGAGTTACACTCCTATCTGAAAATGTTGCCAATATTTAAAAACCGCGTAAGCAAGCGTCACTACTCCCGTAACAATTGCCGATTCATCCACTTCAAATTCAGGATGATGTAGAGGATGGTTGCGCTTATCGGGATAGCCAACTCCCAGACGAAACATACTTCCAGGTGCGTGTTCTAGATACAGAGAAAAATCTTCTGCACCTAAAGAGGGTTCAGTGAGAATTTGTACGTGGTTATTTCCCCAAGCTTCTCGACTCGCTTCTTCTAAGATCTGAGTCAAGGCTAAATCGTTTTGGACTGAGGGAACGCCGCGACGATAATTCATTTCATATTTTGCACCATAGCTCTTGCAAACATTGGCGACGATTCCTTCGACCCACTGAGGTAGATTAGCATGGGTTTCGGGATGGAGCGATCGCACGGTTCCCGCCATCCGCACGCGATCGGCAATGACATTCGGTGCCCTTCCCCCGTTAATCTGTCCAATCGTTAGAACAATGGGGCGTAACGGATTTTGCGTCCGACTAATGGCCTGCTGTAGCGTGGTAATCACCTGGGAAGCAATCCAAATCGCATCGATCGCTTCATGAGGACGCGCCCCGTGTCCCGACTCCCCCTGAATAAAGATCTCAAGATCGTCAGCCGCCGCCGTTAATGCGCCGTAGCGAATGCCCACAGAACGCGCTGGAATCGAGGGAAACACATGAACCCCAAAAATAGCATTAACATCGCGCATCGCCCCATCTCTGAGCATCCAGCTAGCTCCCTGAGCAATTTCTTCGGCAGGTTGAAACAAAAAGCGGACATTTCCTGGCAAATAGTCTGCTAGTTGGGACAG
>CAYTUO010000066.1:6628-14845 GCA_964441015.1 uncultured Pleurocapsa sp. | reverse complement strand
TATCATTTTTTAGTTAATTACTAATAGTTTAGCATAATATCTCCTGAAGAACCTACAAAAATGAATACCGAGATGGAGAAATTCTCCCCATGACAGGAGGAACAACCAATCACAACGAAATTGCAGGAAATTTCTACTCTAACTTTAAACTTGCTCTGCGAGGGCAAAACTATCGGATATACATGGGAGACGTGCGCCTCTGGATACCGAGTTATCGAGTTTACACTTATCCTGACATTATGGTAATTAAAGGAGAGCCAGAATTCTAAGAATCTCGATCGCAATGAAGACAATACCTGCTAAAGTATTTAACCGTCCCGAATCTTGTATTAAAAATGAAATTTATGACCCCCACAGATGACAAGACGATAGTTAAAGAATACTTCAATGCCACTGGATTTGATCGCTGGCGCAGAATTTACGGCAATGGCGAAGTCAACAAAGTGCAAAAAGATATCCGCATTGGGCATCAGCAAACTATCGATACAGTGCTAGGATGGCTGAAGACAGACTGCAATCTCAATGGCTTATCCATCTGCGACGCGGGGTGTGGTGTAGGAAGTCTGAGCATTCCTTTAGCTCAAGCAGGTGCTAGGGTCTTCGCTAGCGATATCTCTGAAAAAATGGTGGGAGAAGCTCAAGAAAGAGCCAAAGAAGTTTTGGGAGATACTAGCCAGATCGCTTTTACCGTACAGGATTTAGAGAAATTAACGGGAAAATATCACACCGTTATTTGCTTAGATGTCTTGATCCACTATCCCACAGATGAAGCAGCGAAAATGATCGCGCATCTTGCATCCTTAGCAGAGTCTCGTCTGATTATTAGCTTCGCTCCGAAAACTTTTTTACTTTCTATACTAAAGAAGATCGGCGAATTTTTCCCAGGCCCCAGTAAAACGACTCGTGCCTATCAACATAAAGAAGCAGATATTATTAAAATTCTGCAAAATCATGGTTTTTCCAGGCAACGCAAGGGCATGACTAGCACAAGCTTCTATTTCTCGCGCATTCTCGAAGCAACTCGATAGAATTTCCCTACCTGTTAAAAATGGCAGTCACCACCCAGCAACTCATTCAATGGAAACAACAAGGACGTTCTATAGTTACCTTAACAGCATGGGACTATGGAATCGCTCGCCTGTTAGATGAGGCGGGGGTAGATATTATTCTGGTGGGAGATTCGCTGGCAATGGTAGCTCTCGGACATCCAACTACTTTGCCAGTCACGCTTGATGAAATGTTACATCACGCCGCCGCCGTGCGTCGAGGGGTGAAGCGAGCCTTGATAGTGTGCGATTTGCCATTTTTAAGCTATCAAGAAAGTCCCCGCCAAGCAATACAATCGGCAGGACGGGCCTTGAAGGAAACAGGAGTCCAAGCGGTAAAGTTAGAAGGGGGACATCCGGTGATCGCCCAAACTGTGGCACGACTGACTGCTATTGGCATTCCCGTGATGGGGCACGTAGGATTAACGCCTCAATCCGTGCATCAACTGGGTTATAAACAGCAGGGAAAAACCGAAGCAGAATCTGAAAGAATTATACAAGAAGCGATCGCTCTTTCTCAAGCAGGCGCATTTGCGATCGTCCTAGAACATATTCCCTCGCACTTAGCGGCACAAATTACGGCGAAGCTTCCCATTCCCACAATTGGAATCGGTGCGGGCCCTCATTGCGACGGACAAGTCCTGGTAACTGCCGATTTACTCGGACTGACAGACAAGCAACCTCCCTTTGCCAAATCTTATGCCAATTTGCGACAAGTCATTACTCAAGCCGTGCAAGAATTTGCCAGTGAGGTGCGAGAACATCAATTTCCGCCGCTAGAATCATCTTGAAAGCTCAAAAAATGAAAACAGTAGTGCGAGCATCTTGCTTGTGGGAACACTCGCACTACAACACTATAGATTCTTAAGTCCTAGTGATCGCAGATAAAGACTCTAGACAGCAGCAAAGTAAACTTTTGACTTCACGGGATCAGGAATCATGGTCTTGTCTCCTTCTTGCCATCCAGCAGGACAAACTTCATCGGGGTGAGTTTGTACGTATTGGATAGCCTTCAAAGTCCGCAGAGTTTCATCAACGCTACGACCGAAGGAGAGATTATTAATAGTGGCGTGTTGAATGACTCCTTCTTTGTCGATGATAAACAATCCGCGCAGAGCAACACCGGCATCGGGATCGAGTACATTGTAAGCCGTGCTAATTTCTTTCTTGAGGTCGGAGACGAGAGGATAAGTCACATCGCCTACACCGCCTGACTTGCGATCGCTTTGAATCCATGCTAAGTGAGAAAATTCGCTGTCTACAGAGACTCCCAAAACTTCGGTATTGAGTTTCTTGAACTCCTCATAGCGATCGCTAAAAGCAATAATTTCAGTCGGACAAACAAAAGTAAAGTCTAGCGGGTAGAAGAATAAGACAACATATTTGCCACGGTAGTCAGACAATTTAATCGTCTTAAATTCTTGATCGACAACAGCAGTCGCCGTAAAATCGGGAGCCGCTTGACCAACTCGCAAACATCCTTCAGCCATGTCTTGATTCTCCTTGACTAGTATAATCTTCCTTCAGCACAACTAAATTTTTACGAACTGTTACAAATATATCATAGTCATAACGATTTTGAGTAGCCGAGACGATTGTCGTTCCCAAATCAAAAATAAGCAAAATTTATCAATATAGAGTGAATGCCTAAAGTTGTTTTAGTTTATCCCCAAATTCCTCCTAATACAGGCAATATTGCGCGAACTTGTGCGGCAACGGCAACGGAATTACATCTGGTTGGGCCCTTGGGATTTGAATTGAGCGATCGCTACCTAAAAAGAGCCGGATTAGATTATTGGCCTCACGTTAACTTGCACTATCATATCGATTTACAAGCGTTTGAGGCGGCACACCGACAATCGGGAGGAAGACTAATCGGCTTTAGCGTTTCCGGTCGTTTTAACTATATCCATTACCAATTTCAAGACGATGACTGGTTGCTATTCGGTAGCGAAACGGAGGGATTGCCGCCTGCTGTTCTCGAAGCTTGCGATGCCACGGTTTATATCCCCATGACCCAAGCCAAAATTCGTAGCTTGAATCTGTCTGTTAGCGTTGCCGTGGGTTTATTTGAAGCGCGTCGTCAGCTTAGTTATCTCGACTAAAGAATTTGGATTGACTGGTTATTCAAACAGGGAATTTTTGATAAGAAATTTCTATCAGAGAACTAAACGTTTATCGAAAGCTAAAAGCTCGATGCTATTCAATCTTAACTTTAAGGCCAATTTAGGATACAAAGAAAAGAGGCAAAATTAGTAATGTCTTGTCTCAATTGCAACATACGTAAAAATACGGGTAGGCTATGCGGAAACATTATAAAAATTAATTCGTCTAGTCAAGCGACTCTCTCAAACAGCAATCATTTTGGGAGCGCATCGCCGATCTAGATCTACCAAATTTAGATAGGTATACTTGTCTAAATTGTCAAATCAAGTTAATCTTTCTTAAATAACTTGTGAGTATATTGACTCAGTATACAATCTCAATTGCGCTAGATTGAATTGACCCTTATGAATTGACAAGTCACCCCCTAAAAATTTCCAAGGTTTAATTCACCCCCTAGTTCAGCGCTCATTACACATTAGGAGGTTTTTTTGAAAGACTCACTGATGCAAACGGTTAAATCGACTCCCTCATCCCTAGCATACTCCTCTGAGGCAACAGCCCAGCTATCAGCAAAAGCATCTGTAGGCGTAATGCCGTTAAGTGAGGGATACCGCCAGGTTCGACGCTCGGCTGCCACAATTGGCTTAGCGATTTCGATGGGAGCAGCTAGCCTGTTGTTGCTTAACCAAAACGATCCGGCAGTAGCGGCTGAGTCCGTTACTCTAGAACCAACAGTTACCAGTCTTCCTTCCCCAAAAACGGCGGATGAAAATTTGCCACAATCTTCAGCCGAAAGCAATCCTTCCGCTTTAACTTATGTCAAACTAGCACCGCTAGGCATGAAACACGAGGTCAAGCAAGGAGAATCGCTGTGGCAATTATCAAAAGACTACCGAGTCGCGCCAGAAGCGATAGCCGCTAGTAATAAAATTTCTCCTCAAGCCAATTTATTAGTCGGACAAACGCTCAAAATCCCTTCGTTAGAAACACCAGCCAACTCAGCCAAAAAACACGAACCCATCAAAATCGCTGCTGGCAGTTCTAGCGTTAGCATCGAGCAAGTCAATACCTCTTTGGACAATTTAAGAGAAACGCGAAAACGCTTGCAGGAGAGTCTGGCGCAGTTAAAATTTGAGGAATCCGAAATTAGAATGGAATCGGGTTTCGCGACAGTTCCCTCACCAGCAACCAATCGCGATCGCGCCTTGGAATCGCTGAGTGTAGAAGCAAATTCCTCGACTAGACTGCCTCAAGTCACGGCACTCTCATCAGACTCCAAGCGTCTTAGTGCCCCAGAAGAGCAAAAACAGAGCGATCGCGATCGCCTCACTCCCCTTGTCATTCCTGACTCGCCAACCGAGACAAACCGTTCGGAATTGGAATCCATCCCTGTCCCCTTGCCGCAAGCAACAACTTCCCCAACACCTAAAACTGAGGAAGTTAACGAATTTCAACCATCGGCTCGCTCGCTGGCAACCACCACACTAGACTCGAACGAGTCCTCTAATTCCGAACAACAAGAATTTTCTGAGAGTGACCGTCCAGTTCCTATTCCTGTTTATTTACCCGAAACGGCGGCTGTTTCTCCCAAAACGTCTCGACAGCCAGAGCTACCCCTACCAGAAATGAACTTACCTCAACCAGAAAGCATTGAGCCAACTTCTGGTCAGGTTTATCAAATTCAACCTGGAGACACGCTCAACAAGATTGCACGCCGTCATGGCGTGTCAGTCTCGGAACTGATTCGAGCGAATCATCTCAATAACCCTAATTTAATTAAGGTTTCCCAATCATTAGTCATTCCCAGAACCGATTTAGCTCAGGAAACTCCTTCTAACCCAAGCGTAATTTCTGGCGTTTCTCTGGGTGCTAATCGCTCCGCGCTTTCTTTACCCGTGGTGACAGCTTCTCTCTCTCCCGTACCGCTTGGAACTTCTAACCCACAGATAAGCTCCGAGCCTCTGAGCGCACCCAATCAGCCAGCCAACACACTTGAAATTCCGGTAGAGTCTCCCACAAGTCCTCATACCGAGAAACTGATGGCGGATATTGAAAGACTGCAAAGAGACTACTCCGATGAATCGCGCCCTATTCCAGTCTCCGTGCCACCGACAACGGCTGAGGCGGCCTCCTCTACTGCTACTCCCCCGACAACGCTAAATCCAGAATGGATTGGCGATCGCCAGCCAAATGCTAATCGTTCAGAAATTCAAGTTCAAGGAACGGCTCAGCCTCGGATTCCTGGCCCTCAATTCATTCGTACTTCCGTTTCCTCAAATTCTCGAAATCAGACGCAATTAGTGGGTGCTGCACCTGCGGACGCTCAGCAGTACAACAATATGATCCGAGTTCCCGTTGGAGAAACGGTAGGGCCAGATCTACCGCCTTTGTCAGTTCCCGATGAGTATTTGCCAGACACTCCCATGAAATTTACTGGCTATATTTGGCCCACCAAAGGAGTAGTGACTTCCGGCTTCGGCTGGCGTTGGGGCAGAATGCACAAGGGCGTTGATATCGCCGCACCGATTGGAACCCCCATCATGGCAGCAGCAGCAGGAGAAGTGATCTCGGCTGGCTGGAATTCTGGCGGCTATGGCAACTTAGTTAAAGTCAGACACGCTGATGGAAGCGTAACCCTCTATGCTCACAACAGTCGTATTTTAGTCCGCACAGGGCAAATAGTCGAGCAAGGCGAACAAATTTCCGAAATGGGCAGCACAGGATATAGTACGGGGCCCCACCTGCACTTTGAAGTCCATCCTGGCGGAAAAGGTGCCGTTAATCCTATGGCTTATTTACCCAAGCAACGCTCGTAAGCGTGTATAACAGCAAGGCAATAGGGGGAGTCATTTTGCTCCCCTATATTTTTGATATTGATTGGTCAATCAGATAATTTTTGTTGTATTATTACAAAAGTGTAAAACGTGGCTCAGTAGCTCAGTGGTAGAGCAGCGGACTCATAAGCCGTTGGTCGTTGGTTCAAATCCGACCTGAGCCATATAAAACAAGGGTTTCTGGTTCTGCCCATAAGCAGAAAGAAATAACGGAAGCATCAAATGAATATCAAATGAATATCATTCAGGTCATGGGCATATTAGTGATTGGTGATTGGTGATTGGTGATCGGTGATCGGTGATTGGGAAATTTAGAGATAGGTTATTTTAAATAACTTCTCTGTTATCCCAGTCACTAGTCACCAGTCACTAGTCACCAATCCCCAAAAACATACTATAAACTGAAGTAGCGACAAAAGTTATACACTTTAGACAAAAGTTCTACATGGGGAGACTTCCTGAGATGACCGACATCGCTAAAGAAGAGATGAGAGAAAGATTGGGAAATATTGACCAAATTCGTAATCTATTATTTGGTAATAAAATTAAAGAATACGAGCAGCGTTTTGAGACTTGCGATCGCCGTCTCAATCGGCTTGAATCAGAACTAGGAAGTTTTCAATCAGAAATGCGCGATCGCCTGACTCAACTCCAAGAGTCTCTCTCTTCAGAAATCCGCTCTGGATTGGATTCGCTGGAGAAAAAATTAAAATATCTCAGCCTGACCACTCATGAAGAAACGAGCAAACTCAAACAGTCAAGTAATTTAATAGACAGAAAATATGCTAATGCTCTGGAAACACTCGATAAAAAGCTCAACTCTCAAGGCAATTTTCTCAAAAATGAAGTTACGCAGACAAGGGAAAAATTAGAAGGGGAATTCAAAAGCTTAAAAGAGCAATTCTTAGCAGAAATTGATAAGGGAATTTCAGATTTAAAAGAAGACAAGGTTTCTCGTACAGATTTTGCAGAAGTTCTTTTTGAATTATGTCTAAAGATCAAGGGAACTGAATTTGTTCCTAGTCTGAAAGAAGCAGCCGAAAATCAAGTCAAAGCTGATTTTTTATTGCCAGAGCAACCAGAAACTGAACAACAAGCTTAGCAATGGAGACTGAGGAGTAGATAAGAGAAACTGACAAGAATGAGAGCAGATAATGGTCAGTCACCTATGACCTTACCAGAGGAAAATCCGCCCAGTAAAGAACCAGAATCTAACAACTCTAACATAGAAAAATCAGATTCCTGGGAAGGCTTGCTCGATTTATTGTTCGAGCTACAGTTAACCGAGCAAAACCAAACTTTTACTACTCCGTCAGATTCAACTAAAAGAATTAATTCGGATGAGGAAGAACAACAGCATATAGATAGGGAAAATTCCCTTGAGGAGCCAGAAAAAAAAACGCCTCAATCGAATCCTGATTTGTCAAGTTTACGACAATCAATTGCTAATTTAGCAAAAAAATTAGAAAAATTAGAGCATCAAATTTATGAACCCACAGAATTAATTAATCCTATTCTTCCTCTGATTACAGAACTGCTCAATATTAAGGGGATTGAATCGCGAGAATCGCTACTAAAAAATCTTGTTCCAATTATTGATGAGGCAATTCAACAACGATCCCAGCTAGATTTACTAAAAATGGGAGGCGCGATCGCTAATATTCTCCCAACAGCAATTTCCCATGAAATTCAAAATTCACCAACAGAAATTGCTAAAGCCATTGCGCCAGAAATTGCTATGGCGATTCAAGAACAAATTCGACTCGATCGCGATTCTATTTCCAGCACTTTAGGCCCTGAAATGGGTGAAGCGATCAAAACTCAGATTCTAGTCGAAAAGGATGCGATGGTGGATGCTCTCTATCCCGTCATTGGCAGTACCATCTCTAAATATATGGTGGAGCTCGTCAAATCCATCAATGAAAAGGTAGAATCGGCTTTTAGTTTTGAGGGGATCAAACGCAAAATTCGCGCCAAGATTCAGGGAGTCTCCGAAGCAGAACTGATTCTTCAAGAAGCCATCAACTATGAAGTTCAGGCAGTTTTTTTAATTCACAAAGCTTCGGGTTTAGTCATCCGCGAGATTCACCCTTCCTTGGAGCTAAGATTGGAAGCGGATATGTTAGCAGGACTTTTAACCGCTATCCGCAGCTTTGTCAACGAATGCATCGCACCTCCTGGAGGAGAATCAGAACTTCACGAGATAGAATACGATGCCTCCAAAATTATCT